>CAYVSR010000159.1:4269-6732 GCA_964453125.1 uncultured Phycisphaeraceae bacterium
TGGGATCGAACTGCGCAAGACTGAGCGCGTCCGCGAAGTTGGTGGTGCGAAGCGGGACGGAAGCGGTCACGACCTGGACCGCAGCCGAGGCCGCGCTGGAAATGGCCAACCCGGCCAAGACCGCGTGTGCGCGCGAATGAGACATGGCGAGACTCCTCTCTCCGGTGCGAAAACCCTGAGTTGACTGGGCCCCTGTGCAAGAGGTCCCACGTGCGCTCAAACTATACACCGTGTTTTCGGGCGTGGTTCCGTTTGCCAGAAAATCGAGTGTTTTCCTTGAATTCGCCGGTTCTGTCCGATTGGATTCGCCCCGGGTCGCGCAAGTTCAGCCGGTGGTGGCGGCGCGCAGCCACGCCCTCGGCGGCCCCCCGCCACCCCGCTCCGGGCGCCCCCCTCGGCGAGCGTTTCCGGGAGCCTCGGCTCACGCCGCCGGTCAGAATTTCTTGTGGGCCTCGCGCTCGACCGGGCCCCGGAGATTCAGGATCCGCCGGACCAGATCGGCGTCGCCCGGACGCGTGATCTTGATGTTGCGCGGGTCGCCTTCGACCACCACGACCCGCTCGCCGAGGCGCTCCACCAGCGCCGCGTCGTCCGTCCCCGAGAGGTCCGCCTGCGCATACGCCCGGCGCAGGAGGCCCATCTCAAACACCTGCGGCGTCTGCACCAGCACGACGTTCTCACGCGGGAGCGTCGCCTCCACCGCGCGGAACTGCGCGTTCGCCTTCCCCGCCGTGCCCAGAATCGCGTCGAGCGGGTCGATGTCCGCGTCGTCCGTCGCGCCGGAGACCCGCTTGATCGTGTCCGGAAGATCCACGCCGGGGATCGCCGCCCCGTGCTTGGCCGCCGCGGCGATCACGCGGTCGATGAGGTCCGACGGCGCCGCGGGGCGGGCGGCGTCGTGCACCGCGACGTGCGTGCACGCCGCGCCGGCCTCGGTCGCCAGCAGCGCCTCGAGCGCGTTGCGGACGCTCTCGTGGCGGTGCGTCTGCCCACCCTTGCACACCAACACGCCCATCAGACCGAGACGGTCGGCGTGGCGGAGGCGGAATTCCTCGTACGCCCCGGCGGGCGCCGCGGGGCCCGCGACCATCACGGCGGCGACCTCCGGTCGGTTCACGAAGAGTTCCACCGTCCGCTGCAGGACCGGCCGGCCGCCGAGGTCCTCGTCGATCTTCGATCTGCCGCCGAACCGGCGGGACGCGCCCGCCGCAGGGATGATCACCGCGAGTTTCATGGCACGGATCGTACCGCGACCGCGCCGATTCTCAGACCTGCACAACCCGGACGCGTCGCGCCGCCCCTCCGCGCGGCGCCGCCCGATGGCGGCGCGCCATCCCGCCCTATCCCGCCGCGATTGGCGCCACGAACGGCCGATCATCTGCCCCGGGCCCCGCGGGCCCGAAAGGACGCACCCCCTGATGCTCTCCACCGACGACGGCGTGTTTCTGCGGCTCACCATCGGGGCCGGCAAGCGGATCCTGCACCCGGCCAAGATCGTCCGCGTCGACAAGGGGCTCTTCACCGCGTCCTTCGACGATCCCTCCATCCGCCCCCAGGCGGGCCAGAGCGCCACGCTTTATTTCAGCAACCTCGCCGGCGAGTTCTTCCAGCAGCCGGTGCGCATCGACGCGGTGATGCAGGACGAGCAGAGCCCCACCGTCGGCTTCGTCACCGTGGGCGACCCGGTGAGCGCCGAGAGCCGCCAGTCGTATCGCGTGTCCACCGCGCTGGCCGGCGTGACGGCGGACGTGGGCAAGGAACCCGCGTGCCCGGCGCTGGACGTCAGCGCGACGGGGATCTCCGTGGTGTGCTCGGGGCCGGTGACGCTCGGGGCGATCATTCCCGTCGCGGTGCGCTTCGAGGGGACGGGATACTCCGGTTCGGCCGTGGTGCAGAGCATCGAGCCGCTGAGCACGGGCCGGTCGCGCGTCGGCCTGCACCACGCCGCCGCGGGCGCCGAGGGCATGAGCCTCAAGCGCGGGCTGGAAGCGGTGACCGCGGGGGTGCAGCGGCGCCAGCTGCGGCGTCGCGCCAGCGCCTGACCCGCGCGTGCCCAATGGTGCGGAACCGGCGCGCCGGTTCTGCGTATCACTCTCTCGGGGGCGAGCGATGGGGCAGCACAGACCGCCCGCCGCGGACCCCCACGGCCTGATGCCATTCCCGGCCCGTCCACCACGGATCGGCCGGGTTTCCCGCGGTCGAACGAGTCGTGAACGCCTACAATCCGCCCCGTGCTCCTTCAGAAAGGGCCGGGGCGGCAACGTTTGACGACGCCGCAGATCTTTGACAACTGGGGCCGATCCGGAATCGACCGGACATGTGAAGCGCGTCGTGGCGCGTCGCGGCGCACGCTGGCCGCGTCAACAAGCGTGCACAAATTCAACTGCCAACACGCAGTACGCTCTCGCTGCCTGAGATTCAGGTAGCACGTCCCGGGCTCCACGCCCGATAGAGTTCGGGACG
>CAYVSR010000160.1:0-5898 GCA_964453125.1 uncultured Phycisphaeraceae bacterium
ATGGGGGGCTCCGGGGGGGGGTGTCGGGCTGACGTCAGACCGCCGCGCCACAGCGCGGACACAGCCTCGGACGCGCCAAGGCGCCGTGTCTGGCAGCGACGTCACGAATCTGCGGCCGGGGCCGGTCAATCCGCCGGCGCCGCGCACGTGGTTCCGAACGTGCTCAGCACGAGGTTGAGGTCGGAGAAGTTCACCTCGTCGTCGAGGTTCACGTCGCCGGGCAGACCCACGCCCGACTGGCCGAAATTGCTGAGCACGATGTTGAGGTCGCTGAACGTGACGGCGTTGTCGCCGTTGGCGTCGCCCAGGCATGCGATGGCGGTAAAGGTGACCGTCAGGTCGATGCCGACGAACTCGCCCGAGCCGCCCGGGGTCTCGAGGCGGAGCGCCACGGCGTCGCCGGGCTGGACGATGATGCCCTTGGCGCCGCTCGCGCCGCCGTCGCCCGCGCCGAACAGGAAGGGGTTCGCCCGGTCGTACGCGTCGCCATCGAACAGCGGGCCGCCGGTGCGTCGGGCGCCGTTGACATAGAGGGCCCAGTTCACCGCGCGGCCGATGTTGCGTGCGAGCCACACACCGCCGGTCACGCGCACGCTGCCCTGACCCGGGCTCGTCCACGCCGCGGAAGCCTGGCCGTTGCCGGAGCCGTTCACGCCGTCCCACGAATGGCAGACGACGTCGCCCGCGACAAAGTCGCGCGAGAACGTCTCCGACCCGTTCGACTTGAAGAAGAACGGCAAGCGGTTGTTGCCGTTCTCCGATTCCGCCCATCCCGGCTGGGGCTGCGCCCAGCCGCCGAGAGAACTCTGCCACGAGTCGACGTGCGGCAGGGGGTTCGTGCCCTCCAGCAGCGACCACGCGCCGTTGGGGTTCGCGGCCTCGCTCCAGTCGGCATTGAGGTTGTAAACCTGCGCGGACGCGGCGGCGGCGCTCGCGAGCGCAACGGTGGCGGCGATGATTCGCATGGCTGTCTCTCCTCGCGAGAGGCGCGAAAGCGCGCGCCCCGCAGGCAACAATACGCCGCGGAACAGGCGAGTCCAGCGAACTGGGGGGCGCTTGGGCGCCGGGGCCGATAAATCGCGGCATGGCCCGCGTCAGGGCGCGGCGGCGGCGAGCGAGAGCGTGGCGAGGATCGCGACGATCGCCAGCACGATGGACTCGCCGGCGATCAGACCGCTGGCGATGGGGATGTTGTACGTGTCCGCCGAGCGGCGCCGGAAGCGCGTCCAGAGCGCCGCGATCACGGCGCCCAGCGCGAACGAGAGGCTGTTCTGGAAGGGCATCGCCCACGAGAGGCCCAGCCCGATGGCCGAGGGCAGGAACGGCCGCGCCTTCGGAACCAGCGCGGAGAGCAAGGGGAGCACGACGCCCACGACCGCGCCGACCGCGATGGCGACCTGCGCGCTGTGCGGGATCGCGTCCAGCCCCTTGGTAAGCGCCTGCGCCACGGCGTGCCACGTGTTGACGGCCGGGGGCTCGAACTTCTCGAGCGCCGCGCGGTCCGGCACCATGAGGTACCACGCGGGCACGACGGCGATGGCGCCGAAGAAGCAGCCGACGAACTGGGCGATGAACTGCTTGCGCGGGTTCGCGCCGAGGATGTAGCCGGACTTGAGGTCGGTGAGCAGGTCGGCGGAGGCGAGCCCCGCGCCCGAGGTTGCGCCCGCGGTCATGAGATTGTGCGCGACGTTCTGCGGGCTCAGCAGGGCGTACACCAACTGGGTGACCTTGCCCATCGCGCCGGTGGGGGTGGTGTCGGTCTCGCCCGTCGCGCGGGCGCAGGCGAGCGAGATGACGAACGCGAGCGCCACGCCGATGACGCCCATCCAGATCTCGACGTCGAACGCGAGGCGCAGCGTGATGATCAGCCCGGCGCCCACGGGCACGATGCCGATGACCAGCCAGGACAGCGGCACCTCGAGCCGGGCCAGCGGCGAGGCATCGACGGGAACGGGTGACCGCCGGAACACGCGGAACGCGCGGGCGATCGTCCGCCACTGCATGGCGAGCGAGGTGAGGCTGGCGAACATAAGGACGGACGAGCCGCCCCAGATCGCCCAGCGGACGAAGTGCGCCGTCGTGCCTGAGCGCACGATGTCGATGGAGCGCAAGTAGCCCTCCGTCCCGGCCATGGCGAGGTCGTGGCGCAGGAGCATGGGCCCGAAGACGAAGTACAGCAGCACGCTGCCCAGCAGCAGCGAGAGCGAGACGCGCAGCCCGACGATCATGCCCGCCGCGACCAGCAGGGCGCTGGGCTCGAACCCCCAGCCGGCCACCTTGTGCGTGCGCACACCCAGCGCCGACGCGGGAAACTCGAACAGGTCGGGGATTCGGACGATCAGGACGCGGTCCAGCCACTTCACGGCGCCGTGGGGGGCGCGCAGCAGCCCGATCAGCCCGCCGAGGACGAGCGCCGCGACCAGCGCGTACGCCTTCTGCATCGCCTCGCGCCCCTCGCTGTAGAGGCTCTTGAGGGTCTCGGCGGCGGCGGTGCCTGTTGGGAACTTGAGCTGCTCGACGTTGATCATCTGGCGCTTCATCGGGATGGCGACGAGCACGCCGAGCGCCGCGGCGAAGAAGGTGAAGGGCAGCACGATCGTCCAGGGCTCGTGGCGGTCGGTGAGCATCAGCAGCGCGCCGAACGCCATGGGCAGCGTGTTGCCGGTGGAATAGCCCGCGGCGGACGCGGTGGACTGCATGCAGTTGTTCTCGAGGATCGTCATCTTCGAGAGGCGCCGGCCCGAGAGCGCGCGGAGGGCGCTCCACGAGACGTACGAGACCACGCACGCCGTGATCGCGACCCCGAACCCCCAGCCGAGTTTCAGGTGCGTGTATAGGTTCGAGATCGACATGAACATGCCGATCACCGCGCCCACGCAGACCGCGCGCACCGTGAGCTGCGGCATGGAATCGCCCTGGTACACGTGGCGCAGCCAGTGTTCGTCGCGCTGCGCCTGCGTCGCGTCGGGCGGGAGCGGCGGCGGGTCGTCCGGGCGCGGAGTGGCGGGGGCGATTGGCTGGGCCATCGGGGAAGCCTACTGCGCCGGTCAGGCGAAGCGCACGACGAGCCCCGTTTGGTCGTCGGTCTGATCGCCGTGGGCGCGGGCGCCGGCGATGAGCGCCTCGCACACGTCGCGGGGCGCGCGCCGGAACTCGCGCCGCACGATGTCGCGCACGCCCTCGATGCCGAGCTGTCGCCCCTGTGCGTCCGCCGATTCGGTGAGGCCGTCGGTGTAGAGGACGAGCGCGTCGCCCGGCGCGGGGTGGACGGTCCGGGGCGTGAACGCTTCGTCCTGCGAGATGCCCAGCGGCAGGCTCTCGTTGTCCAGGCTCACGGCCTCGCCCGTCGCCGCCATGGCGTGGAACACGGGCGGGTGGCCGGCGATGGCGTACTCCACCACCGCGTCGGGCCCGATGCGCAGGCACGCGAGCGTGGCGAACATGTGCGGCTCGGTGAGGGTCTCGAGCACGCTGTTCAGGTCGGCGATGAGTTCGCCCAGCGGCCCGGGGCGGAGCAGGCGCGTGCGCAGGGCGCTCTTGACCATGCCCATCACGACGCCGGCCGACACGCCGTGGCCGGAGACGTCGGCGAGGAAGATGTCCACGCTGCCGTCGGGGTGGCGGACGAGATCGATGAGGTCGCCGCCCATCTCGCTGGAGGGCTCGGAGCGGCCGAAGACCTCGATGTCGCGCCCGCCGGGCAGCGTGATGCGCGCGTCGATGGGGGGGACGAGCGAGCGGTGGATTTTCTGGGCCAGCGAGAGTTCGGCGTTGAGCCTGATCTTCTGCGCCGCCTCGCCCTGTATGAACGCGATGAACACCGCGTAGCCCACGCAGATGAGCAGCATGCACGCGACGACGGCGATGAGCGCCCCCGCTTGCGGCGCGGGGCGGGTCGCATGGATGCCGCTGAACTGAAACAGCCAGATGAAAAACGTCGGAGGGAACAACGCCGAGATGGGGATCACGAGGAACAAGAGGCGCGGCGACCACATGGAGGACATCGCGTACCCCACGGCGACGGCGCCGCCGAACGCGGACATCACGAACCACGACCACCACGGCTTGGAGGGATAGAGCCCGGCGAAGCCCGGGATGAGCACGATGCCCGAGAAAATGAGGAAGACCGCGGCGAGCAGCGTCACCCGCGCCCTCGGGGAGAGCGAGAGGAAGAACACGCGGCGTGAGGTGGGACGAGCGCCGGCGGACGCCATGGGGAGATGGTGACTGCGCGCGGGCGGGAACGCAACGGGGCCGCGGCAAGGAGCGAGCGACGCTCGATGCGGGATCGGGAGCCCGCGCGCCGTGCCGGCGTTCAGAGGCGTGCGAGCGTGTCGCGGGTCTTCTCGTTGCGGACGTTGCCGGTGTTGAGCGTGGAGGCCGGCTCGACGAGGAGGATGTGGCACTCCTGGTGCGCGACGGGCATGTGCTCGACGCCGCGGGGGATGACGATCATCTCGCCCTCGGCGAGGACGATGCGCCGCTCGACGAACGCGGAGTCGGCGCGCCGGGCCTCCGGTTCTGCCCCGGCGCCGGCCTGCGCGTCGGCGCCCGCCGCCTCGCGCACGTTCATCTCGAGTTCGCCCTTGAGCACGAGGAACATCTCGTCCTCGTCGGCGTGGTGGTGCCAGACGAAAGGCCCGAGCAGGCGGACGAGCTTGATGTGCGTGCTATTGACCTCGCCGACGATGAGCGGGTCTTCGGTGCGCCCGATGCGGGAGAGAGCGGCGCCGAGGTTGAGTTTCGAGAGCATGCGAGCAGCGTAGGCGCGGGCACGAACGGAGCCGCGACCGTGAGGGAGCGGTCTCAAATCACGGGTTCACGCATCGTCGATCATCGCGAGCCCCGGAGCGCCGCGTACCGCATGTAATCGGAGACGGAGCGGAACCCCGCCTGCCTCGCCGATTCCTCGATACGCAGGCGTTCGTCCGCGGTGAGGCGGATGTTCACCTGCTGCTCGCGCTTGCCCTCGCTCGCTGGGGCAGGCACGCGCTCGCCCATCTCGAGCATGGTGGCGACGGCGGTCGTGAGCGCTTCGAGCGTCTCGCGGGCGCAGGCTTCGATGGTCTTGCCGTCGGCGAACACACCGGGCATCTCGACGGACGAGCCGATAAAACCCACGTCGGGCTCGCTGTCGAAGGTGAGGCGGTACGACGCGGCGACGTCCCGCGCCTGACGCAGGATCGCGGCGTCGAAGGGACGGTCGGGAGCATCAGCCTTGGGCGTGCGGGCCCGCTTGCGGCTTGTCGCCTTTGCCTTCGGCTTCTCGAATCGCTTTCTCGACGACGCGCTTGTAGACATGCTTCACCTTGCCCCCGTGCACGGGAATCGTGATCGTCTGGAAGCCCGGGCGAGTGAAGACGTAATGCGAGCCTCTGGTTCGTGCGTAGCGCCAGCCGTGGTGTTCGAGCAACTTCTGAAGGTCTGCAAGGCGGATATCGCTGGGCATGATGCTTCTTTCCGCGTATCGCGCGGCCAACGCATGCCGAATCAAGTATAGCCCCGGCTAACCCCGCGTCAACCCCAGCCTATACACGAATTCAAGCTTTCCGCGCCCCCGAGATCAGCCGCTCCATCCCCTCCGCCGTCTCCCGCGCCGCGCCCGTCAGCGACTCCACCTGCGCATCCGCGTGGTACGACGATCGCACCATCGCCCCGCTCTCGACGACCCCGAACCCCCGGGCCAGCCCCTCCTCCCGGAAGGTCTCGAACGCTTCGGGCGTGACAAACCTGTCGATCGGCAGATGGTTCCGAGTCGGCTGCAGGTACTGCCCGATCGTGAGGATGTCCGTCTTGGAGGTCGCGCGCACGTCGTCCATCAGCGCCAGGACTTCCTCGTCGTGCTCGCCGATGCCGACCATGATGCCCGTCTTGGTCACGAGGCCGGCGTCTTTGCAG
>CAYVSR010000160.1:5908-6713 GCA_964453125.1 uncultured Phycisphaeraceae bacterium
CGAGCGGTCGAACTTCGCGCTGGGGCGCACCGCCGGGTACATCCGACGCACGGTCTCGAGGTTGTGGTTCAAAATCTCGGGTCGGGCCTCCATCACCAGTTGCAGCGCGTCCCAATTGCCCTCGAAGTCCGGAATGAGGACTTCGAGCGACAAGCCGGGGCATTGCTCCCGGGTGCGTTGAATGGTCTCCGCCCAGATCGCGGCGCCGCCGTCCTTCAGTTCGTCCCGGTTCACGCTCGTGATCACGATGTGCCGGAGGCCGCCCTCCTGCTGCATGAGCCTGAGCGACTCCGCGACCCGACGGGGCTCGTCGGTGTCGAGGGTCGCGGGACGGCCGGTCTTGACGTTGCAGAAGCCGCAGGCACGGGTGCAGGTGTCCCCCAGGATCATGATGGTGGCCACGCCCCGTGCCCAGCACTCGCCTAGGTTGGGGCAGGAGGCCTCCTCGCAGACGGTGTGGAGGCGATGCTCGTTGAGCAGCCCCTTGAGGCGGAGGTAGCCGGGCCCGCCGGGCAGCTTGGCCCTGATCCAGGCGGGCTTGCGCTTGGGTTGGATGGTCTCGGGCCCGCCAGCGTTATTCAGGACCATCGAAGAGAGACTGAGGGTCGGGGCGTCAATATTGCGCAGCGGATCGCCGCCGGCGGGGCGGGGGTGCCGCGCGGGCTTGGGGTCGGTCTGCGGCACGCCGTTGGTGGGCATAAGTCGTGGCGCAGTCTAGCCCTTCGTGGGTCCCGCGAGAGGTTGGGAGGGCGGGCGCTTCGCCCCGGCGGCGGCGCGAGGCGTGGCGTTCGTCAAAAAACGGGGT
>CAYVSR010000161.1:0-6711 GCA_964453125.1 uncultured Phycisphaeraceae bacterium
GTCGACGGTGCTCGAGGAGTACGAGACGCTGGTCGTGTCCGCCGGCAACGGCCGCGACGCCATCGCCCTGCTCCAGCAGGAGCCGGGCATCGACATCGTGCTGATGGACATCATGATGCCGGAGATGGACGGCTTCGAGACCATGCGCGAGATCCGGAAGATCCCGGCGCTGAAGAACCTGCCCATCATCGCCGTCACGGCCAAGGCCATGAAGGGCGACCGGGAGAAGTGCATCGAGGCCGGCGCCTGGGACTACCTCGCAAAGCCCGTCGACACCGAGCAGCTCCTCACCGTCCTCCGCGCCTGGCTGCACCGCTGATCGAACCGCACGATGCACGACGCCGTCAAGATCCTGGTGGTGGACGACCTGCCCGACAGGCTGCTGGTGTACCGCACCATTCTCGAGCAGCCGGGCTTGGAGATCGTCACGGCGCCGTCGGGTCAGGAGGCGCTCCGGCGCGTCCTCGAGCATGAGTTCGCCGTGATCCTGCTCGACGTCAACATGCCCGGCGTCGACGGCTTCGAGGCGGCCGCCCTCATCCGCGCCCGGCGGAAGTCTGCCCACACTCCCATCATCTTCGCCACCGCGCACGTGGACGAGGTGCACGCGCTCCGCGGGTACGCGCACGGCGCCGTCGACTACATCCTGACCCCCGTCGCTCCCGAGATCCTCCGCACCAAGGTGGGCGTGTTCGTCGAGTTGCACCGCCTGAACCGGCGGGCGCTCGAGCGCGCCGCGTCCGACGTGGCCCGGGCCCGCACCGAGCAGGCCAGGCTCGCCGCGGTGCTCGAGAGCGCGCCGGACTTCGTCGGTCTGGCCGATGAGCACGGACGGATCGTCCATGTGAACCCGGCCGGACGCAGGATGCTGGGGCTTGAGGCGACCGACCCGCTCCCGCCGGACATCGCGTCCATCCACCCGTCTTGGGCCGCGGAACTCTTGATCGGCGAGGCGATCCCCGCTGCCGCGCGCGACGGGGCGTGGATGGGCGAGGGCGCGCTGCGTGCCGCGGGCGGCGGCGAGGCTCCCGTGGCCGAGGTCATCATCGGCCACAAGGGCGCCGACGGCGCGCCGACGGCGTATTCCATCATGGCCCGCGACATCCGCGAGCGCAAGGCCGCGGAGCAGGCGATCGCGGCGAGTGAGTCCCGGTACCGGAGCCTGGTGCACTCGCTGCCCGCCGCCGTCTACACGTGCGACGCGGACGGTCGCATCACGCTCTACAACCGCGCTGCGGCAGAACTCTGGGGTCGGGAGCCGGCGCTGGGCGAGGACCGATGGTGCGGCTCGTGGAAGATCTACCGTCCCGATGGGACGCCGCTCCCGCTCGACACGTGCCCCATGGCGATCGCGCTGCGCGAGGGTCACACGGTGGACGGGCAGGAGATCATCATCGAGCGCCCGGACGGGAGCCGGCGCCACGTCCTCCCACACCCGGAGCCGATGTTCGACAGCGCGGGGCGCTTGACCGGCGCGACCAACGTGCTCATGGACATCACCCACCGCCGCAACGTGGAGGAGGCGCGGGCGCACCTCGCGGCGATCGTGGACTCGACCGACGACGCGGTGATCAGCGTCTCGCTCGCGGGCGTCGTGCTGTCGTGGAATTCCGGGGCGGAGCGTCTCTTCGGCTACACGGCGTCGGAGATCGTCGGGCGCCCGGTGACGATGCTCCTGCCGGAGGAACGCCAGGCCGAGGAGAGCGGGATTCTGGCCAGGATCCGGGCCGGGGTGAAGGTCGAACAATTCGAGACGGTGCGCGTCGCGAAGGACGGTCGCCGGTTCCACGTCTCGCTCACGGTGTCGCCGATGCGCGGGCCGCAGGGAGACGTCATCGGCGCTTCCAAGATCGCCAGGGACATCACCGAGCGGAAGCGGGACGAGGCGGAACTCCGGCGCCACCGCGAGCGCCTGGAGGACCTGGTCCACCAGCGCACCGCCGAGCTGGAAGCGACGCACGCGAGGCTGCGCCTGACGGATCGGCTCGCCGCGATCGGCACGCTGGCCGCGGGGCTGGGGCACGACATGGGCAATCTGCTGATGCCGATGGAGGCGCGGCTGAGCGCGATGGGCAGCGCGCCCCTCACGTCCGACCTCCGCGAGGACGTCCGGGCGATCGGGGAGGCGTGCGCGTATCTCCGGAGCCTCAGCCGCGGGCTGCGTCTGCTGGCCATGGGCGACGACGGCGCCGCCAGCGCCGGGGAAGGCGTCGACATCACGACGTGGGCGAAGGACGTGAGCCCGTTCCTCCGCCACGCGCTGCGGAAGGGCATCGAGCTCCGCATCGAGGCCGGGGATGCGCCGCCCGTGCGCATGTCCCCCGCGTCGCTCACGCAGGTGGTGTTCAACCTGGTGCAGAACGCGGGCGACGCGATGCGGACCCGGGAGCGAGGCCACGTGTGGGTTTCGGCGGCGCGGGACGGCCGGCCGGACCGCGTCGTCCTGGAGGTGGGCGACGACGGCCCCGGGATGTCGGCCGACGTGCTCCGCCGCTGCATGGAGCCCTTCTTCACCACGAAGACCAGAGGCATCTCCACGGGGCTGGGGCTCGCGCTGGTGCGCGGCGCCGTCATGAAAGCGGGCGGCGAGGTGGACATCCGATCGGCCCCCGGCGAGGGCGTGGTGGTGCGCCTCTCGTTGCCGTGCGTCGAGCCCGAGAGCGCCTGCGCGCCGGCGCGGGCCGAGCAGACGCGCGCCAGGGCGTGCGTGGGGGTCCGCGACGCGCAGATGCGAGCCTTCGTGTGCGCGACGCTCCGCTCGCTGGACACGGAGGTCGTCGCGGGATCGTGGGAGGACGACCCATCGGCGACGCTGCTGGTGCTCGACGACCCGGCCGATCGGTGGCCCGCGCTGAAGGAGCGACTGCGCGCGGACCCCGAGCGTCGGGCCGTCGTGTTCGGCGCCGATCCCGGTGCGCCCGCATCCGAGCGAGTGTCGCGCCTCGACGCGCGGCCCTCGGCGGCGCAGGTGCGAGCCGCACTGGCCCTCGCGCTCGACCCGGTGGGAACGCCCGCGTGAGCCGCGCCCCCATCCGTGTGCTGTGCATCGACGACAACCGCCTCCTGGCCGAGGCGCTCGAGCGCAGGCTGTCCCTCGCCGACGGGCTGCAGTGGGCCGGGTGGGTCGAACACGCCTCGGACGCCACCCGCGTCGTGCGCGAGCGGCGCCCGGACGTGGCGCTCATGGACATCGACATGCCCGGGACGGACACCTTCGCGCTGGTGCGGGCGTTCGGCGCCGCGTCGCCCGGGACCAGGGCGCTGATGTTCAGCGGCCACGTGCGCCGCGAGTACGTCGACCGCGCGGTGGACGCGGGGGCGTGGGGCTACGTCTCGAAGTCCGACTCGCTGGAAGGCGTGATCGCGGCGATCCGGAGCGTTGCGCTGGGGGAGTTCATGCTGTCGCCCGAGATTCGCCTCGCCGGGATCGTTGAGTCGTGACGCAGCCGGCAGACCCGCTGGCGGAGGCCCGCGCGTTCATCGTGCAGCACGTGGATTCCGTCGCGCAGCTCGACACGCTGCTGCTGATGCGGACCGACCCCGACCAAACCTGGACGGCGACGCGACTGTCGCAGGAGCTCCGCGCCGACATGGGATGGGTCGTCGCGCAGCTGCGGAGCCTCTGCGAGCGCGGGTTCGTCGCGCGCGTGGGCGAGCACGAGTTCAGGTACCAGCCGGTCTCACCCACGCTCGACCGCGGCGTGGCGGCGGCGGCCCGCGCGTACCTCGTCCATCGGGTCGCGGTGATCGAGATGGTGCACACCCGGCCGACCAAGGGCGTGCGGGTATTCGCCGACGCGTTCCGCCTCCGCAGGAAGGAGCAGGGCGATGTCTGAGGCCGTGTACGTGCTGTGCTTCCTCACCAGCGGGCTGGTCGCCGCGCTGCTGCTGCGGACGTACGCCCACTCCAAGGAGCGGCTGCTGCTGTGGTGCGGGCTCGGCTTCGTCGGGCTTTGTGCCAACAACCTCGCGCTGGTCTTTGACAGGCTTGTGCTGCCCGACGTCAATCTCACGCCGCTGCGGGTCTCGACCTCGCTGGTAGGAGTTTCGCTGATCGTGTTCGGGCTCGTCTGGGAGGCCGACTAAAGTGGGCCGAATCCTGCAGATGACGGACTTCTGGAGCGGCGCCATCATGATGGCGTTCCTGGTGGCCGCGCTCTTCTTCCTGCGCTTCTGGCGACGCTCGCACGATCCAATCTTCCTGATGTTCTCGCTCGCCTTCCTGATCATGGGGCTCAACAGGCTGTCGCTCGTCGCGTGGCACGGGGGCGAGCAGGACACGGGCGTCTACGCCGTTCGCTTGCTCGCGTATCTGCTCCTGCTGGCGGCGCTGGCGCTGAAGAATCGCGCGCCTCGTCGCGCTCGTGCCGGGGTTAAGCCCCCGCTGCTGGGCGGCGATGGCCCCCCGCACGGGTGAATCGCGAACAATTTGCCCAAGTAAGCGACGATTCACCACAGATTCCGGGGACGCTTAGATCGCCGACGCACTGTTCCGTCTCGTGCGGGCTGGAGTCACCTGATCCGCCCAGATCCCGTCCCGCTGTCCCACCCCCGAGGCGTTTGGAGGAGAGTTATCCCATGCATCGACTGATTTCTCGCGGTTTCGCCACGGCGGCCCTCGCCGTCATCCCCGTTTCGGCGGCCTTTGCCCTGCCCGCAGGGGTCCTCGCCGATCCCCACAACCCCAGCATGCCGGCGCGCGGCGTCACCGTCTACCGCCTCAGCGACCACCCCGACGCCAACGCCGCCCCTCCGGGCTACGGCCTCCGCCTCGACGGCCTGTTCAACGGGACCGCCGGCGGCGGGACCTTTGCCCCTACGACCTTCTCCTTCGACACCTTCGGCGACGTCACCCTCAGCGTCAATCAGGTCGGCTCCAACTTCAACATCAGCATCGCCGGCACGGTCTTCGGCGGCGTGGACACGGGCGCCGGCTACGGCTTCGGCGCAGGGTCCTACACCCTCGCGTTCGACTACACCGTCAACGTCGACCCCATGGGCACGGGTTGGTTCGTCTCCTCGCCCTCCAACGGCGCGAACAACGGCACCTTGACCGCCGGCGCCGGCATCGCCGGGATCGCCGCGGGCACCGTGTTCAACTTCTACGAGAGCAACTCGATGGGCAACCCCTTCAAGTTCCTCCAGGACGAGCACCGCCTCTCGACCGCCGCGGGCGGCTCGGCGAACTACCCCCAGGCCGGCCAGGGTCTCTGGGTCGGCCGCGGCTGGATGACCTTCAACCCGGACGGCTCGCCGATGAGCGGCGCCGGCGGCACGGGGTTCCAGGACTGGCTGTTCACGGGCACAATCGTTCCCCTGCCCACGCCGATCTCGCTCGCGGGGGCAGGGCTCCTGGGCTTGGTCGGGATGCGTCGGCGCCGCTGAGCGACGCGAGGACCGGGCACGCACCGCACCGGTCGCCGAAATCAGACGCCGTCCCCGGCCGCGAATGAGCGCGGCCGGGGCGGCGTCCTGCGTTGGGCCCCGCGCGGGACGGGATCGGACGGTCGAGTGGTGGTTTGTTCACGCCAGGCTCACGCGCGCTTCACGGGCGCCGCTCATCGTCTCCGCATGCCAAGGCCCATTTGGCGCGGTCATGTCTCATTCGGCCTGGTAAGCGTGCCGGCCAACCTGTACCCCGCCGTGCAGCGCGCCGACCTTCAGCTGCACATGATCGATAGCCGGAATCACTCCCGGGTGCGCTACGAGCGCGTGAACGCGGAGACGGGCGAAGAGGTCCCCTGGGACGCCGTCGTGAAGGCGTACGAGCACTCCGACGGGAACTACATCGCCATAGGAGAAGCGGACCTCAAGCGAGCCGCGCCGGAGGCGACGCGCACCATCGAAGTGCAGTCCTTCGTGTCGCTCGGCGAGATCGACCTCGCGCTGTTCGACACGCCGTATTACCTCGAGCCCGGCAAGGGCGGCGCCAAGGGCTACGTGTTGCTGCGCGAGGCCATGCGCGCCTCGGGGAAGGCGGGCATCGCCCGGGTGGTGATCCGGACCCGCCAGTACATCTCGGCGCTGGCGGCGAGCAAGGACGTGCTGACGCTGCACCTGCTGCGCTACCAGCAGGAACTCCGGGGCCTTGAGGGCCTCGAGATCCCCGGCCCCGGAGCGCAGGCGGGCGTCACCGAGCAGGAACTGAAGGTCGCACGCACCCTCATCGCCAGCATGACGACGCGGTGGAAGCCCGGCGCCTACCGCGACGAGTACCGCGATGCGCTCATGAAGTGGATCGAGAAGAAGGCCGCCAGGGGCGAGACCGACGTCGCGCCCGAAACGCTGCACGACGACGCCGCCGCCCCCGCGCCGATCAACTTCATGGCGGCGCTGCGCGAGAGCGTCCGCAAGGCGGGGGGGAAGAAGCCCGCCGGCGCCAGGAAGGCCAAGGCCGTCAAGAAGCCGGCGGCGCGCCGGCGCGCGGGCTGAGGGCCCGCGGATGGCGCTCCTGGAATACAAGCGAAAGCGAGACTTCGCCCGCACGCCCGAGCCGGCCGCGCGCGGGCGCGCGCCATCGGCGGGCCGCGGGTTCGTAGTGCAGCTGCACGACGCGTCCAGTCTGCACTACGACCTGAGGCTCGAGATGGGGGGAGCGCTCAAGTCGTGGGCCGTGCCCAAGGGCCCGTCTCTCGACCCGACCGACAAACGCCTCGCGGTGCAGGTGGAGGACCACCCAGTTGCCTACGCCGCCTTCGAGGTCCGCATCCC
>CAYVSR010000162.1:0-6674 GCA_964453125.1 uncultured Phycisphaeraceae bacterium
GGCGGTGTCGTACGGGGACCTGGTCAATGCCCTGATCGGGTTCGTGATCGTAGCGTTCGCGCTGTTCATGGTCGTGAAGGCGATGAACTCGGCGCGGAAGCGGTTCGAGAAGCAGGAAGAGGCGAAGGCCGCGGCGCCGGCGACGCCTCCGGCGGACGTGCTGCTGCTTGCGGAGATCAGGGATCTGCTGAGGCAGGGCAGGGGGGGGTAAGGCGCAGATCGCCAGTCGCGAATCGCAGATCGATCTGGGCTCTGAGATCTCCAATTCTGAGATCTCAGAGCTCAGAATCTGCAATGCGGCGAAGCAGCAAACCCGCCGAGCAGGGGCCGGGGGACGCTCGGCGCGCTCGATGGTGAGGGGCGTCGTGAAGTGGCGGCTGGCCGCGGGCTGTGGCTTCGCGCGGTCCGAAGCCCGCGGCTCCGAGGCGCGGGCGGGGCTTCGTCCGAGGGGGTTGCCGCGGGGGTTGCGGGGGGGAGGGCATGGGACAGATCAGCCGGGCGTTGATCGGCGTTCTCCGCGCACCGTGCGCAAGGGCTGCGCTTTGTGCGCTGTTGGCGCTTGGGGTGGGGGCGTCCCGGGCGCGGGCGGTGAGCCTTCAGGAGCTGGTGCGCCTCAAGGGGCAGGGCAAGAGCGAGCTGCGCGGCATCGGGCTGGTGGTCGGGCTGCCGGGGACGGGCGACTCGGCGAAGGACCTGGTGGTGGCGCGGCCGCTGGCGAAGCTGCTCGAGAACGAGGGAAACCCGACGGCGCGCTTTGAGGAGCTGTCGCAGTCGAAGTCGATCGCGCTGGTGGCGGTGCGGTGCGAAGTGCCGGAGACGGGGGCAAAGGCGAGCGACGAGCTGGACGTGTTCGTCTCGGCGCTGAACAACCCCAAGTCGCTCGCGGGCGGTCAGCTGCTGCTGTCGCCGCTGCGCGGCCCGCTGCCGGGGCAGCCGGCGTACGCCATCGCGTCGGGGCAGGTGGTGATCGAGGGGGCGAACAACAATTCGGGGCGTGTGCGGGGCGGGGCAAAGGTGATCGAGGACATCGAGATGCCGACCATCTCGCAGGACGGCACGATCACGCTGATCGTGGACACCTCGGTGGCGAACTGGACGACGTCGCAGCTGATCGCCAGCACCGTCAATCAGCACCGGCTCTCGTTCGACGAGCGGGCGACGGACATCGCCCGAGCGATGGACGACCGCTCGGTGCGGGTGATGATCCCCGCGGCGGAGCAGTTGAGCCCGGCGAACTTCATCTCGGACATCCTGAGCATCCGGTTCGATCCGTCGCTGCTGGACCTGCCGGCGCGGGTGATCTGCAACGAGCGCGAGGGGGCGATCGTGGTGACGGGGGACGTGGAGATCAGCCCGACGCTGATCACGCACGGCGACCTGGTCATCACGCTGACGACACCGGCGCCCGAGCCGAGCGCGCAGAACCCGACGACGGAGCGGACGAAGTGGGCGGTGGTGAACACGACGGGCCGGCCGCGCGAGCGGGCGCGCCTGCAGGACCTGCTGACGGCGTTCAAGCAGCTGGACGTGCCGGTGACGGACCAGATTGCGATCCTGAACATGCTGCACAAGAGCGGCAAATTGCACGCGGAACTCGTGGTTGACTGAGGCGCCGGGCGTCTCGGCGGGCGATTCATGATCTCACTCCCGACCATCCCGAGCCTGACCGCGGAGCCCGCGTGGTCGCGCGTGCCCTCGGCGCGCGAGAACCTGCTGGGCAAGCGTCTGAGCGCGCTGGCGACGGGGCAGACGGGGCCGGGCGAGATGGCGCTGAACTTCACGAGCGCGATGGAGCGCCAGGGCAAGACGCGCGAGGAGCGGGCGACGGAGGCGGCCCAGGAACTGGTCGCGGTGGCGCTGGTGCAGCCGACGCTCAAGGCGCTGCGCGAGGCGAACAGGGCGGCGCCCCCGTTCGCGCCGGGCGATGCGGAGCGCCGGTTCGGCGCGCTGCTGGACGCGGAGCAGTCGAAGCGGATCTCGGGGTCGTCGAACTTCCCGCTGGTGGACGCGGTGCGGGACCGGATGCTCGGGGTGTACACGCCGCGGGCGCCGATCGCGGCGCGCGGGCGAGACATCGGGCCGATCTCGCCGGAGCAGATGCCCCAGCGCCCGGAACTCTCGGAGGAGGCGATCGGTGGCTGACAAGGACCCACGCACGAACGGCTCGGCGGCGCAGAGTGAGGCGCTGGCGCGGGAATTGGAGCGGCTGCTGGCGGCGCTGGCGGGCGAGCACGAGCGGCTGCGCGCCATCACGGCGGCGCGCCGCGCGGCGCTGTCTCGGGCGGACGCCGGCGCGCTGGGGGCGTGCACCAAGGATGAGAACGAGGTCGTGCAGCGGATCGCGCTGCTGGACAAGGAGCGGGCGGCGCTGGCGCTGGTCGCCGCGCGGGCGTTCGGGCTGCCCGCGTCGGAGGCGCCGACGCTGTCGTGGATCGCGGCGAACGTGCCCGAGGCGCGGCGCGGGTCGCTCACTGCGGCGGCGGGCAGGCTGCGGGACCTCATCGCGACGGTGCGCCACGAGCGCGCGGCGGTGGGGCAGGCGGCGGACGCCCTGGCGAACCACATGCGGGGCATTCTTCGTGCGGTGGAGCAGCGCCTCACCGGCGCCGCGGCGTACTCGCGGAGCGGGGCGGCGCCCGCGCTGGCTGGCGCGCTGTGCGCACTGGACATGACGTCATGAGCCTGAGCGGGTCCCTCCAGATCGGGCGGTCGGCGCTCTCGGCGAGCCAGCTGGCGCTGCAGGTTGTGGGCAACAACCTCGCGAACGCGGCGACGCCGGGGTACTCGCGCCAGGTGGCGCGCCTGACGTCGGACGGCGGCGGGGTGGACGCGTCGAACGGCATCGCGCTGGGTCGCGGCGTCAAGGTGACGAGCGTGCGCCGGCAGATCGACTCCGCGCTGGAGACGCGCCTGCAGGACGCGATCTCGCGCGAGCAGGGGGCGTCGGTCGATCAGCGGGTGCTGTCGCAGGTGGAGTCGATCCTGAACGAGTTGTCTGGGACGGACCTGTCCACGGAACTGGGCCGGTTCTTCGACGCGTTCTCGGAATTGGCGAACAACCCGACGGCGTCGGAGACGCGGTCGATCGCGGTCGAGCAGGGGGCGTCGCTCTCGTCGTTCGTGCGGGCGCTGCGGAACGACCTGCGCAACAGCCGCGACCAGATCGACTCGCAGCTGGCGTCGTCCACGGCGAGGGCGAACGACATCATCGCGGAGATCGCCGGGCTGAACATCGAGATCTCGACGTCGGAACTGGGCCAGGGCTCGGCGAACGACCTGCGGGACCGGCGCGACCGGCTGGTGGGCGAGCTGTCCGAACTGATGGAGATCTCGACGGTCGAGGGGCCGTCGGGCGGCGTGGACGTGTACGTTGGCTCGACGCCCGTCGTGCTGGCGAACACGTCGCGCGGCGTGGAGTACTACGAGGACCCGACGACGGGCGACGTGCGCGTGCAGGTGCGCGTCACCGCGACGCAGGAGCCGCTCTCGGTCACCAGCGGGTCGATCGGGGCGCTGCTCGAGCAGCGCGAGGGGTCGGTGAACCGGACGCTCGACGAACTCGACGAGCTGGCGGCGAACCTGATCTTCGAGGTGAACCGGCTGCACGCCAACGGCAGGCCGACCACGCCGCTGACCGACACGACCGGGTTTCTCAAGACGCTCTCGGCGGACCAGACACGGGCGTTCAACGACCCGGCGAACACGACGTTCGCGGCGCTGCTGGTGAAGCCCTCGAACGGCTCGTTCAACGTGATCGTGACGGACCCGACGGGCGCGAAGGTGACGACGCGCATCGAGGTGGACCTCGACGGGGTGAACGCGCTGGGCGCGCCGGGGTTCGGGGGCGACACGAGCCTCGCGACGCTGGCGGCGGCGATCGACTCGGTCGCGAACCTGAACGCGGTGGTGACTCCGGGCGGGCAACTGCGCGTGTTCACGGACGCGGGGCACGATGTCTCGTTTGCTGATGATTCGTCGGGGATTCTCGCAGTGCTGGGCGTGAACGCGTATTTCACGGGGCGGGGCGCGTCGGACATCGAGGTTCGCGCGGACCTTCGGACGAACCCGGGCGGGCTGGTGGCGGGGGCGGACCCCTCGACGGGCCGGGCGTCGAACTCGGTGGCGCTGGGCATCTCGCAGCTGCGGACGGCGGCGGTGGGGGGGCTCGGCGGGTCGTCGCTGTCGGACGCGTGGCGGAACACGGCGGGGCGCGTGGGCAGCGAGAGCGCCTCGGCGCAGGTGCGCGCGCAGGCGACGACGCTGGTGCGGGAGAACCTGGATGCGCAGCGCGCGGGCGTGAGCGGGGTGAGCGTGGACGAGGAGTCCATCAACCTGATCACGTACCAGCGCCAGTACCAGGGCGCCGCGAGGTTTATCTCGGTGGTGGACGAGATGCTGCAGACACTCTTGAACCTGGTGTGACGCATGGCGACGATCCCTCCGAATCTGGCGCGGGTCCCGAACCTCCTGACGAGCCAGCTGTCGCTGTCGGGGCTTGGCAAGACGAGCGTGGCGCTGATCCGGGCGCAGGAGCAGCTGAGCACGGGCAAGCGGATCAACCGCATCAGCGACGACGCGGTGCGCGCGGCGATCGTGCTGGCGCTGGACCAGCGCGAGCGCGAATCGGCTCAGAAGCTGCGAAACGTGCAGCACGGGTCGTCGCTGCTGAACACGCTGGACCAGGCGCTCAACGACGCGAGCGAGGTGGTGCGGGAGGCGGCGGGGATCGCCTCGTCGCAGGTGGGCATCGGTTCGGACGCGACGACGCGGGCGAACCAGGCGGTGGTGATCTCGTCGCTGGTGCAGTCGCTGGTGCAGGTCGGAAACCGGGACCTGGCGGGGATCCATGTGTTCGGCGGGGCGGTGATCGACCGGCCGCCCTTCGAGGCGTTCCTGGGCGGGTACCGCTACGTGGGGCGCGGCGACGGGTTCCGGAACGACCTGGGCTCCGGCGTGGACACGCCGATCACCGTCGGGGCGGACGCGGCGTTCGGGGCGCTCTCGGCGCGCGTGCGCGGCGACGTGGATCTGAACCCGACGCTGACCCGCAACACCAACCTGACGGACGTGCAGGGCGCGCGCCTCCGCGGCGTGACGCTCGGTCCGGTGAACGTGACGGTGGACGACGGCGTGACCCCGGTCACCGTGCAGGTGGACCTGACGCCGGCCAAGAGCGCGGGCGACGTGCTTGACCTGCTGGAGTCGGCCATCCGGACCGCGGATGCGGCGGCGCTGACCGGTGCGTACCCGTCGTCGTCGACCAGCGGCGAGCGGCTCTCGTTCGGCGTGGCCGTGGGGTACACGGTTTCGTTCGCGGACCCCGGCTCGGGGACCACGGCGGCGGACCTGGGCATCGGGTCGTTCAATTACGTGAATGGGACGACGACCAACCCGGCGGGCGACCTCGGCCCGCGACTGACCGACCAGACGCTCCTGGGGGACCTCAACCCGGCGACGGCGCTGACGTACGGCACGATCCATTTCCGGAACGGCACCGTGCAGGGCGATGTGACCACCAACGCCGGCATGAGCATCGCGGAGTTCAAACAGCGGGTGGCGGCGCTGAACCTGGGCATCCGGGCGGACATCTCGGCGGACGGGCGGTCGATCGACGTGGTCAACGAGGTGTCCGGGCTGCGGATGAGTGTGGAGGAGAACGGGGGCACGGCGGCGACGACGCTGGGCATCCGGTCGTTCAAGGCGAGCACGGCGCTGTCGGTGTTCAACGACGGGCGCGGGGTGGAGATCGCGCACGGGAACCTGGACCCGATCTCGGGCCTGCCGGACCCGGCGCGAAACACGGACTTCCGGGTGACGCTGACGGACGGGACGACGTTCACGGTGGACCTGCTGCCGGCGGACGTGCAGGACGTGGGGACGCTCATCGCGGCGATCAACAGCGCGGCGGGGGCGCTGTTCCCGGGCACGTTCTCGGCGGGGCTGTCGACGGGCGGGAACGGGTTGGTGTTCACGGACAACGCGGGCGGGGCGGGGCAGACGTCGGTGACGACGCTGAACGGGCACGCGGCGGAGGACCTTGGGCTGCTGGAGGGGACGTTCACGCCGGGGGCGCCGGCAACTTTTGCGGGGTCGGACCGCGCAACAGTGCGCGTGGATAGCGCGCTTTCGAGCCTGGTGGAGCTCCGCGCGGCGCTGCAGGGGAACGATCAGCGTGGCATCACGATTGCTGCGGAGGCATTGGACGTGGACGGCGACCGGTTCGTGCAGTCTCGGGCCCTGGTGGGCGCGAGGTCGCAGCGGCTGGAAGACACGCGGAAACGAGAAGAAGACGTGAGCCTCTTGAACCAGTCGATTCGCGGGGACCTCGAGGGTGTGGACTACACCGAGGCGGCGACGCGGTTCAGCATGCTGCAGCTGGCGCAGCAGGCGGGTCTTTCTTCGACGGCGAGGCTGACCTCGCTGACCCTGCTCGACTTCCTGAGCTGACGCTCGGGGGCCGGATTCACAGGACGCCCGGCGGGACGCCGGGCACGGGCCCCTCACGCCGCCGGCCGGCGCGGGGGGCGAGCGGACACGTGCCGGCAGAGCGGAGCGCTGACATGGACGTGCGGACGACACGCTTTGGCGACATCCAGATCGCGGAGGATCGCGTGATCACGTTCCCCAAGGGACTGCTCGGGTTCTCGTCGTTCACGAGGTACTGCCTGCTGCAG
>CAYVSR010000163.1:0-6669 GCA_964453125.1 uncultured Phycisphaeraceae bacterium
GCGATGGTCGCGTCTTCGGTCTCGCCCGAGCGGTGGCTGAGCACGGCGCTGTAGCCGCTGCGCATCGCGAGGCCCACGGCGTCGAAGGTCTCGGACAGCGTTCCGATCTGGTTCACCTTGACGAGGATCGAGTTCGCGCAGCCCTCTTTGAGCCCACGCTCGAGGAACTTCGGGTTGGTCACGAAAAGGTCGTCGCCGACGAGCTGCGTCGTGGCGCCGAGGCGGGCGGTGAGCTTCTTCCAGCCCGCCCAGTCGTTCTCGGCGAGGCCGTCCTCGATGGATCGGATGGGGTAATTGGCGCGCCACTTCGCCCACAGGTCGATCATCTCGTCGCTCGTGGTGACGCGGTCGGGGGCGCTCTTGAAGAAGCAGTACCCCTCCTTGCCCTTTTTCGCGCCCTCGTTCCAGAGTTCGCTGGTCGCGGGGTCGAGCGCGACGAAGATCTGCTCGCCCCACTTGTAGCCGGCGCGCTTCACGGCCTCTTCGAGCAGCCGGAGCGCGTCCTCGTTCTCCTTGAGGTTGGGCGCGAAGCCGCCCTCGTCGCCCACCGCGGTGGAGAGGTGCTTGTCGTGCAGCACCTTGGCGAGGTTGTGGTAGACCTCGACGCCGGCGCGGAGCGCCTCGCCGAAATCGTCGAACCCCCAGGGCTGGATCATGAACTCCTGGAAGTCCACGGTGTTGTCGGCGTGCTTGCCGCCGTTGAGCACGTTGAGCATGGGCACGGGCAGCGTCTTGGCGCCGGCGCCGCCGAGGTAGCGGTACAGCGGCAGGCCGGCCTCGGCGGCGGCGGCCTTGGCGAGGGCGAGCGAGACGGCGAGGATGGCGTTGGCGCCGAGCTTGTGCTTGTTGGCCGTGCCGTCGATGGCGAGCATGGCGGCGTCGATGCCGCGCTGGTCGCGGGCGTCCATGCCGATGAGTTCGGGCGCGATGCGCTCGAGGACGTTCTGCACGGCCTTGGCGACGCCCTTGCCCATGTAGCGGGACTTGTCCCCGTCGCGGAGTTCGACGGCCTCGTGCTCGCCGGTGCTGGCGCCGCTGGGCGTGATGGCGCGTCCCACGGCGCCTCCGGTCAGACGGACCTCGGCCTCGACGGTGGGGTTGCCGCGGGAGTCGAGGACCTGTCGGGCGTGCACGGCGTCGATGTCAAAGGTCATGGTCTGGGTCCTCGCGAGAGGTGCGGCACAGGGGGGTCGGGATCATACAGGGGGCGCCGCGCGGATCGGGCGCGTCGGGCGGGTATCCTGCCGCTCCCCATGTCAGACCTCGCGGCCATCCAGGCGCGGCTCCGCGCCGTGCAGCAGGAGCACGTCCTGCGGTTCTACGACCGGCTCGACGCGGACGAGCAGCGCGGGCTGCTGAGCCAGATCGAGGCGCTGGACCTCCGCGCGCTGCCGGCGCTGATCGAGCGCTACGTGACGCACAAGCCGCTGACCCGCGTGCCCGACGACCTCGAGCCCGCGCCGTTCTATCCGCGCGACCACGCGGCAAGGCCGGGCGCCCCCCACCACCGCGCGTGGGACCGGGCGCGCTATCTCGCGGTCGGCGAGGGGCTGGTGCGCGCGGGCAAGGTCGCGGCGTTCACGGTGGCCGGCGGCCAGGGCACGCGCCTGGGGTTCGACGGCCCCAAGGGCGTGTTCATCGGGGGCCCGGTGACCGAGAAGCCCCTCTTCGCGTGCCTGGCGGACTGGATCATCGCGGCGCGCGAGCGCTACGCCGCGCCGATCCCGTGGTACATCATGACGAGCCCGCTGAACCACGCGGCGACGGTCGGGTTCTTCGAGGCCCACAACTACCTCGGGCTGCACAAGCACGACGTCATGTTCTTCCAGCAGGGCGTCATGCCCACGTTCGACATGACCACGGGTCGCATGCTGCTCGCGGCCCGGGGAGAGATCGCCACGAACCCCGACGGCCACGGCGGGTCGCTGCGGGCGCTCGCGACCTCGGGCGCGATCGACGACATGCGCGCCCGCGGCGTCGAGCACATCTCGTACACCCAGATCGACAACCCGCTCGTGCGCGTCATCGACCCGGTGTTCATCGGGCTGCACGCCGCGGCGCCGGACTCGTCACGGCAGATGTCGAGCAAGATGGTCGGCAAGGCGCACGCGCGGGAGAAAGTCGGCGTGTTCTGCTCGGGCGAGGGGAAGACGCAGGTGATCGAGTACTCCGACCTGCCCGAGCGCCTGGCGGGCGACGTGCACGCGGACGGCTCGCTGCGCTTCAACGCCGGGTCCATCGCGGTGCACGTGATCGGGCGCGAGTTCGTCGAGCGGCTCAACAATCTGGCCGGCGCGGGCCAGGCGGGCGCGCCGGGAGGGGCGTTCGCGCTCCCCTACCACCGGGCCGAGAAGAAGGTGGCCTTCGTGGACCCGGACACGGGGTCGCGCGTCGAGCCTGCGCAGGCCAACGCGGTGAAACTCGAGACGTTCGTGTTCGACGCGATCCCACTGGCGGAGTCCTCGATCGTGCTCGAGACGGAGCGGGTCGAGGAGTTCGCGCCGATCAAGAACGCGGACGGCGCCGACAGCGCCCAGTCGTGCCGCGAGATCCAGACCGAGCGCGCGGCGAGATGGCTCGAGCGCCTCGGGGTCAAGGTCCCCCGGGCGCCGGACGGCAAGCCCGACTGCGTGCTGGAAGTCTCGCCGCGCACCGCGATGTGGGCGGAGGACCTGACCGGGTGCAAGGCCCTGCCGGCCGCGATCCGACCGGGCGACCGCCTGGCGCTCTGACGGCTGGGCGCGCGCGCGTGTTCTACAGGCGTCGGATGGTCGCGGGGTCGATGCGCAGGACACGCAATGAATCGTCCCCGACGGGCGAGCCGTCGGGCGCGACGAGGCTCGCGCCCTCGCCGCTGACCTCGACCGGCTCGGCGACAAAGTCGAGCACGGCATGGTTCAGCGGCTCGCCCGCGAGACCGGTCAGGATGTAATAGACGCGCCTCTCGGCGCCGCCGCGCGCCTCTCGCTGATGCACCATGAGGACCGGCGGGATGCCGCCGGAGATGCAGCGCACGGCGCACGCGCGATGCACCTTGCCCTCGCCGGGCTTCATGGCTCCGAAGTGGCACTTGGGGTCGATGATCTGGCCGCGGAGGGTCAGGCGGCCGAGAGGGCGCTTGGGGGCGCCGGCGGCGCCGGGCGCGCCTATGGGTCGGTCCGGGCGGATCGCGTCGGGGGTGGCGGAGACCTCGAGGCAGGCGGGCGAGTCGCCGTCCTGGCGCCCGATCACGACGCCGCGCGCGATCGACCACATGCCGGCGGCGGCGTCCAGGCCGCTCGGCGCACGGACGCCGAACTTCCGCTCGCCCACGACGAGCAGCCAGCGCGATGGCCGGTCGTCGCGGGCCAGCAGGCACAGCGCGGCGGGCGATGTGTAGGGGATCACCGAGAAATCGACTGGGGACTGGGCAGGGCCGTGGGAGGCGGGCGGCGCCGACTGCGCGCCCGAGAGCGCCAGTGCGCCCGCGACGACCAGCGCGGCGAGGGCCTCCGCCGTGCGGCGCGCGAACCGCGCGAGGGCGCGCGGCGCCGTGAGGTAACCGACGTAGAACTCGTCGGTCGGCGGGAGCGTGGGCGCGCGCGACTCGGTCATGCGCGGGCCTCCTCCGCGATGGCGGGCTCCACCGGCGTGCCCGGCGCGTTGGGCGCGGGATGGACGAGCACGCGCCCCGCGACGACGCGCACGTTGTACGTCGGGACCTTCTCGGTGAAGGGCGCCGGGCTCTGGCCGTTGTGCGCGAGGTACTGGTAGCCGTGCCACGGGCAGGTGATGCAGCCGCCGATCACCTTGCCCTCGCCCAGCGGCCCCTGCTGGTGGGCGCAGAGGTTGGAGACGGCGCTGATTCTCGCGCCGCCCTCGCCGTGACGGAAGATGGCGATGCGCTCGGGCTTGCCGTTCGCGCCGGCGCCCGAGAGGCACACGACTCGGGCGCGGTCGGACGGGATGTCGGCGACGGCGCAGACGTCGACGAAAGAGGAGTCGGAAGCGCGTGGACGATCGGCACGCCGTTCCTTCGCGCCCGCGAGGAGGTGGAGGGTGACAAGCGTCGCGCCGCCCAGGCCGAGGAGCGCGGGGTATACGGGCGAGCGCTCGCTCTGCATGAGCCCGAGCGCCACGTGCATCACGAGCAGCGCGTACGCGAGATAGACCAGCGAATGGAGGTTTTTCCACGCGCGGGGGGACAGGTTCGCGAGCCAGAAATCGTGGCTCGTGGCGGCCATGAGGAAGAGGATGACGAGCGCCGCCAGGCCGAGCCATTCGAAGGGGAACTGCGCGAGGCTGGTGACGCGGGTGTTCGCCGTGAGAAGCGAGACCAGCGGGTTCTCATCCCCGAAGCCGTGCCACTGGAGGAGTGAGAACAGGGCGTGGGCGAGCGCGACGAGGAACAGGCACACCCCGAGGTGGCGTCGGTTGTAGAGCAGCGGCGCGAAGCGCGGCGAGAGACGGTGCAGCGGCCCGATGGCGAGCACGACGTGCAGCATGAGGAAGGCGCACGTGCCCAGCGCACGGATTATCAGCGTCTCGTCGGTGGCGCCGGGGAAGATCGCGCGACCGGCGGCGTAAAACGCGCCGAGATAGAGCGCCACGCCGCCAACGACGCACGCGTCGTAGAGGCGCTTGTGCCGGTTCCACTGCACGGCGCGGTAGGCGTTGCTCACGGCGACGCGGCCCCCGGGGCGGGCGGCGCGGCGGGCGGGCGAGCGGCCAGCGCCGCGATCAGGCCGAGCGGCAGCAGCGCGGCCAGCGCGAGCCAGACGAGCAGGTGCCTTCGCCGCTGCGCGCGAGTCATGGGCCGACCTCGTGCCCTGCCGCGCAGGAGCGGGCGCGGAGGGTTCGGCGCAGCAGCAGGGGCCACAGCGCGCAGGCGCCGGGAAGCATCAGCACGCGGAACCCGAGCGTTCCGGCGCGGGCGACGGGGTCGAGGCGCGCGGCGCCGGCGAGCGCGAACCAGATCGCGAACACCACGCCGAGGGCGAGATAGGCCCCCAGCGTGTACAGGATGATCCGGGGCACGTCCATACCGGCATTGTCTCAGATGCCGCGAATCGCGCGCGGCGCCCGAAACCGCGTGCGGCTGCGTTCCCTGCCCATCAGGACGGCGCGCCGACCCGCCCGCGGTCGCCGACGGTCGTCACGCCCGCGAGGGCGCGCACGGCGTCCACGATCTCGCGGTGGTTCGCGCAGCGCGGGCACTTGTGCTGTCCGCCCAGTTTCCCGCGGGACGCCATCCAGCGGTGGAAGGACCCGGGCGCGAGGGGCGTGACCGTGGGGGCGACCATGCCCAGGTCGTCCTTGCGTTTGATGGCGTAGTCGACGCAGCGGCTCTTGAGCGTTCCGTCGAACGCGTCGCGGAACGCGCGCAGGCGCTCGCGGGAGGCCGGCTCGTCCCGCAGCATCGCGGGGTCGTCGAACTCGATGGCGAGTTCAAGCCCGGCTCGGACGGCGCGTGGGGCGTCGGGGTAGACCGGGCTCGCGGAGAACTCGCCCACGCGCTCGCCCGTCGCGCCCGCCGCGATGGCGACGCCGTCCTCGATGTTCTCCACGATGAGGTTCTCGCCGAAGGCGTTGATGAAGTGCTTGTGGCGACCGACGATGCGGAGGCGCGGCGGGCCGGCGTGCGAGCCGGCGCCCCGCGGGCACTGGTCGAACTCGACGACGTCGCCCAGCACGTAGCGCCACATGCCGGCGCAGGACGAGAGCACGACGACGTATCGCACGCCGGGCTCGACCTCGTCGCACGTGTGCGCTGTCGGGTGGCCCTCGGCGTAGTCGTCCAGCGGCACGAACTCGAAGAAAATGCCGCGGTCGGCATTGAGGCGGAGGCCGGGCTCGCCGGCGACGTCCTGCGTGGCGATCCAGCCCTCGCTCGCGGGGTAGACCTCGACGCGGAGCGGGATGTCGCTGGCGGGGCCGGAGGAGCGGCCGCTCCAGACCTCGCGGACGCGCGGGTCGAACGGGGCGTATTTCACGCCGCCGTGGATGAACAGGCCGAACTCGGGCCAGACGTCGCTGAGGGTGGCGGAGGGGCGGCCCTTCTCGCGCGCGATCTCGAGCATGCGGTTGAAGAGGACGAGGGCCCACGAGGCCATGCCGCTGACCACGCGAACGTCCTGATCGGCGCAGCGTCGAGCCATGGCGTCGATCTTCTTCGTCCAGTCGGACATCAGCGCGATGTCGGGCCCGGGGAGGTAGATGGTGGAGATGGGCCAGCGGATGAGTCGCGTGACGATTCCGGAGAGATCGCCCGTGCGCATCCCGTGCTCGTTGAGTGTGAGGTCCGTCGAGCCGCCCATGAAGAGCAGGCGACCGGCGAAGAGGCGGGGCAGCGAGGCGCCGTTGTTGAGGGCGTGGGCGAAGACGTCGAGCGCCGAGCGGTTGTTGGACCGCATCATGGCGCGAGTGACGGGGATGAACTTGTCGCCCGCCGTCGTGCCGCTGGTCTGGGCCCAGTCCATCGTAAGGCCGGGCCAGACGGCGCCGGGCTCGGCGCCATCGCGGGCGCGGGCGAGCCAGCGCCGGTACGCGGGGTATTCGGTCACCGGCACAGCGGCTCGGAACTCGCGCTGCATGGCGCCGGGCTCGAGCGAGGCGAGGCGTGCAAAGCCGTGCTCGCGCCCGAAGGCGGTGTCGCCGGCGGTGGACAGGAGCGAGCGCAACTGTGCGCGC
>CAYVSR010000164.1:0-6618 GCA_964453125.1 uncultured Phycisphaeraceae bacterium
GCACGGGATGATGCATCGAAACGTGCCACGGACCTGATCCGCCTGGGGATCAGGTCCGTGTCTTTTTGGGCGGGCTCACACGGGCTTCGCAGAGCCGAAGTCCGTGGCACGGGCGTCAGTTCTTCTTCTTCTTGAGCAGGTCGTTGAGGATGCCGCCCGCGCCTTCGATGATTTTCTCCGGCGACTTCTCGAAGCCCTTGAGCAGGTCCTTCGCGAGCAGGTCCGGCGCGGGCACGGGCACGGCGCTGCCGACCGGGCCCTTGATGCGGAACGGCAGCATCGTCACGTCCGACAGCCCGGGCGCCAGCTTGAACACCCCCACCACCTCGTCCGCCACGGCGACCAGCGGCAGGTAGACGATCAGGTCCATCTGCTTCTCCGCGAGGTCCACCTTGCCGCGCGTCTCGATCTCGAACTCGCCGATCGGGAACTGCGTCTTCTGGTAGCTGGCCACGCCCTGGCGGATCTGCACGTCGAGCGGGGGGAAGTTCTTGAACAGCTTGCCCTCCGTGTTGTTCTTCGTCGCCTTGAGCACCTGGCCGAGGAGGTTGCTGGCGGCGTAGCGCGTCGCGCCCAGTTCCACGCGCACATCGCCGTTGAGCTTGCGAAGGTTCGGGGCATCCGGCTTGCCGTCGGCGTCGGTGTCGATCTCCGGCTCGATGGGCAGTTCCAGACCAGTGATCGTGGCGATCGCCGGGCCGTCCTCGCGCTTCTTCTCAAGGTTGGAGAGCAGCGGCATTGCGGCCTCGAACGTGCGCGCCGCGAATTCCTGCGTGAACTCGTGCACGCGCGCGGTGATGGGCGCCTCGGACGAGTAGAACACGCCGCCCTCGATGCGCCCGGCGAGTTTCGCGTCGGCGCGTGCGGCGGTGGCGTCTGCGCTCAGGCGCCCGCCGCGCTTGTTGAGGTCCTTCGCGGCGAGTTTGACTGTCACCATCGGCCCGAGGAGTTCGACGAGGCCGCCGCGCTGCTTGGCGATGGCGTCCACCAGCACGGTCGGCAGTTGGCCGTCGCCGTCGAGGGTCACGGTCGCGGCTTCGGGCGTGGGCTTGCCGGCGGCGTCGGCGATGCCGGCGAGCGAGCCCTTGATCGTCGTGCGCCCCGGTGCGCCGCCGGTCTGGCCGCGCTCCTTGGCGGTGACTTGTGCGATGGCGAGATCGAACGCCAGCCCCTGGGCGCCGGCGCCCCCGGTGGACTTGAGCCCGACCGCCACGCCGCCGAGCGTCGCGCCTCCGCCCTCGGCCATGACGAGTTCCGCGCTGGGCGAGCGGAGCGACGCGACGAGGTCGAACACGCCGGGCTTGAGGGGCGCCTCGGGTGCGCGCGAGATCGCGAGGCGCTCGACCGTGCCGGCGAGCGCGACCGGCGTGGCCAGGGCGAAGCCGGCCTGCGAGACGTCGCCACCCAGCAGGTTCGCGGACGCCCATGCCGGCTCCAGCGTCCACGTCAGTTCCATGGGCTTGGTGAGCGCGATCTTCGATTCGTCCGCCACCAGCGCCGCGCTCGTCGTCAGTTTCGGCGAGCGCACGCTGGCGTCGATGGCCATCGACTGCGCCTCGCCCTTCGCGCCCTGCGGCTTCACGGTCGCCGTCACGCTGGCGGGCGAGCCGAGCGCCCCGGCGAGCAGGCCGGGCTTGCCGATGACGCTGTCGACCTTTGCGGTGTCAAGTTTGTCGAGCGAGAGCGACGCGTCGAGGGCGCCGCCGGGCATGATCCGGGCGCCCGCCTCGAAGGCCGCGATGGTCGCGCCGCCGCTGAGATCGATGAGGTCCGCCTTGGCCTTCACTTCGCGCGGGCCGCCCTCGGCGAGGGACCAGGTCGCGTCCGCGGTGAGGCCCTTGAGCAGCGCCTCGAGGGCGGGCTGCCCGGCGATGGCCACGCCGCGGATGCGGGCGCCCTCGCCCTCGATCGACACCTTCGCCTTGACGGGCGTGGACTTCGCGAGGTCCGGCTTGCCGCCGGTCAGCGGCACGCTCATCGCGCCGACCTCGGCGTTCACAACCGCGGGGGCGAGCAACGCGGGGCGGTCGGTCATGTTCGGGGCGTGCTTGTCGAGCACGGCGCTGAGAAGGCCGGGCGTCAGCGTGGTCTTCGCCTTGGCGCCGTGCAGTTCGAGGCGGTCGCTGCGCACGCGGGCTCCGGCATTCGCGGTGAGGTTCGCCGCGCGCACGTCCGCGGTGATGTCGGACGACCCGCCCTCTCCCGTTGCGGCGACGAGGTCGATGTTGAGCGTGGGCCCGACGGCCTGCTTGAGAAGTTCGAGCTGGTCGCCCAGCCCGGCGAGGGCGCCGAGCGAGATCGGCGCGTCCTTCACCTTGACCGTGCCGGTGGGCCGGGCCGCGGCGTTGACCTTGCCGTCCTTAGCGAACAGTTCGGCGATGGCGAGGTCGCCGGTGAGGGAGAAGGGGTCGCCCCCGAAGTCGCCCTTCGCGTCCAGCAGCGCCTTGGCGGGCGAGCCGGGTTCGAGTGAGAGGTCGGCGCCGGCGCCGGCGAGTGTGAGCGGCGTCGGGTCGCTCTTCGTCGTGACTCGCAGCGCACCCACCTGCGCGCGCCCCGCAAGACGCACGCCCGCGGGGTTGACCGACTTGCCTCCGTCCTTCGACGGCGTGAATGGCGCATCGAGCGCCGTGACCATCAGCGAAACAGGCGTGGGCCCCTGCACGCGAACGCCAGATTTCTCGAGGAATGCGCCGAGCGTCGGTCCCGCGTCGGCGATACGCAGCGCGACGCCGGGCCCCGTGGCGCGAACGCCCTTCTCGTCCGCCGTCAGCGCCGCGTCGACCGTGAGGTTTCGGCTGCGCACCTGCGCCGTGACGTCCGTCCCCGGCGCGGCGTTCGAACCGGCGACGCCCGGCTTGGCCGCGGCGACCACCTTGAGGTCGAGCGTGTCGCCCACGTCGCGGCGCATGTCGAGGCCGGACGCGGTGACGAAGGGCTGGGCGATCGCCGTGGCGAAGCCGGTGAGTTCGATCGTGCCGCCGAGTTCGGCGGGCATGCCGGGCCTGGGCGCGCCCTTCGCGTCGAGCAAGCCGCCCGCGCGGATATCGACCGCCAGCGTGCCGGCCTTCTCGCCGCGCAGCGTCGCCTCCGTGCCGGCCTTGATCGTCACGGGGCCCGCGAGGTCGGGCACGTCGACGACGGCCATAAGGGGCGCGACGGTGAAGGGGGCGGGGGTCGCTTCGCCCGGCATGGTGACCGTGCCGCGCATCTCCGTGGTTTCGAGCGTCACCACCGCGCGCAGGCCGCGCAGGTCGGGCGAGGGCCCGGCGGGCAGCGGCCCGTCCAGTTCGATCTTCGCGGTGGCGCGAACCGGCGCCGCGAGCGCGCCGGTGGGGACGCCCCTGCCGTCCGGTCCTTGCTGCAGACGTTCGGCGAGGCGTGGCGTGAGGGTGATCTCGGCGATCAGCGGTCGCGTGGTCGCGATGCGCGCGGGGGCGCCGGCCGAGGTCGAGGCGATGTTCGTCGCACGGATCGCGCCGTCGAGCGTTGCGCCAGGGGCTTTGGCGGTGATCGTCGCGTCCAGCGCGGAGGCATCGCCAGTCGCCTTGATGGCCAATGTCGTGTCGCTCGCGCCCGCGGCGGCGGCGGGCGCGAACACCGCTTCGAGCACGGGCGCCGCGCTCGGCGGCGCAGGCAGCCCCGCGAGCAGCGCGGAGGGCAGGTTCGCATCGATCGTCGCGTCAACCTTGAGGCGCTCGGGCGTCAGCAGCCCATCGGGGGCGGTGAGGCCGTCGGCCTTGACGTCCACGTTCACGGCCATCGGGCGTCCGTCCACCTGCCCCGCGCCCTTGAGCGTCACGAGCAGCGGCTGACCGACCGCGAACGACGCCTCGCCCTTCATGCCCGGAAGCGATGCGGTGCGCACCGCGCCCGCGCCGGCCGTCTTATCCGTGTAATTGATCGTCAGCCCGTCGATGACCAATCGGCCCGCGAGCGTGCTGGGCAGGCGGCTCGGCCCGCCGCCGGCGAAGCCCGCGCCGCCCGCGCCCCCGCCCGATTTTGCGACCGGCTTGGCCGCGGTTTGCAGCGTCGTCTCGGCGCCGTCCTTCTCGATGTTCACCGTGCCGCCGAGCGTGATCGTGCCGATGTCGCGCGACCCGAAGACGAGACCGGAGATGCTCGTGGTCGCGCGCACGTCGATCTCAGCGACCAGCGCGCCCTTGGGGTCGCGGAGGCGCAGCCCCTTGATCGTCTGCGGCCCGGACCACGACAGGCTCACGTCGTCCACGGTCACCGGCCCGGCGATCGACGCCTGCGCCGCCCCGGGGATCGCCCGCTTCACAAACCCCGCGGCGATGCCCGGTCCCCACACGCCAGCGACAACCGCCACGCCGACGACGAGCAGCACGACGAGCGCGCCGAGTCCGAGCAGGATCCTGCCCAGCCCGCCCTTCCGCTTCGTCCGACTCTGGGTCCCGCTCTCGCCGCCGTGATCGCCGTTGCCCATGCCTCACCTCCGTGGTCGTGAGGCAAGGGTATGCGCACGCCCCCCCCGGCGCCGGGGGCAAGCGCACGCGGAAAACGCGCTCTCGCGCGCCGGCCGGGACCTGATGTGAACGCGATCTCACGCCGCCAGCGGGACGGGCGTCTCGAACTCGATCGCCACCGCCTGATGGAAGTGATCGATCGGCGTGACGCGCACCACGCGCGCCGGGATCATGCTCTTGCTCTCGAGGACCGCCGCGGGCTGGCCGGGGCTGACCACCGCGACGTCCACGCGGTCGCCCTTGCTCATCGCGCGGGCGCGATCGACGCGGAGCAGCGCCCCGCCGGACGAAATATCCGTTGTCTCGCTCGCGGCGTAGCGCAGGGCCCCGGGCAGGAACACCTTGGCGGGGCGCGTCGTCGTGATCCGATGGTGGCGTCGCCGTTCTTCGCCGACCGGCTCGTCCGCTGCGGCGGGCTCGGGGTTGGAGACCTGCGGCGGGAAGGGCTTGTATTCGAGCGTCGTCATTGGGGATGTCTCGTCGTCGGGGCGCGCGTTCGTGGGTTCTCGCGCGTCCCGTCGGCGTCACTATCGGCCGTTCCCGGACGCGCCATCGCCCCGTTCGAGCGGCCGCGGAACCTCTTTCGGACGCGCGGCTTCTGCGCGGCGAGTCCGACCCGCGTTATTCTCCCCCGATGGCCGAACCATCCCTCCTGCCGCGGGCGTTCGAACTCCGCGCCGTCGTTTCTGACGTTGACGGCGTGCTGACCGACGGGCTCGTCGGTCTCTCCGCCACCGGGCACAAATTCAGGATGTTCCACGTGCACGACGGGATGGGCGTGCAACTTCTGCTCGCGGCGGGCGTGAAGGTGGGATGGATGTCGTCGAGCCACGACGACGGCGTGATCCGCGCTCGCGCCGAGGCGCTGCGCGTGCACGCGGTGGACGTCGGCGAGGGGGACAAAGGCGCACGCTTCCAGCGGTTGTGCGAGCGCCTCGGCGTGCTCACGAGCCAGGCGCTCTATCTGGGCGACGACGTGAACGACCTGCCGGCGTTTGCGGTCTGCGGCGCTTCGGCGTGCCCGGCGGACGCGCGACCGGAGATCCGCGCCGTCGCGACGGTCGCGCTGCGCGCGGCTGGCGGGCGCGGCGCCTTCCGCGAAGCAGCGGACCTCGCCCTCGCGCACCTGGGCTTTACCCCGGCGATCGCGCACGGCGTGGCCGCGTCGCGCGACCAGCGACCACCGGCATGAGCGCCCATGGCCCGCCCGCGACGCCCGCATCCGGCGCGCACGCGCCCGGTTTGACGCTGCGCGTGCGCGCCCACGCCAAGTTGAATCTGGCGCTCGCCGTGTCGCCCCCGATCGCGGCGGATGGCCCTCACAAGGGGTGGCACGAGATCGCATCGTGGTTTGCGCCGATCGACCTGCACGACACGCTGACGCTGACCCGCCTCGAGGACGGCCGCCTCAGCGCGTACGCGATCGATTGGGCGCGCGAAGGGACAGGCGAGGCGGGCGCGCCGCGACCGACCGCCATCGATTGGCCCATCACGAAGGACCTGGGCGTGCGCGCGCATCTGCTGCTCGAGCGCGAAGCCGGGCGCCCTCTCCCGATCCGCATGCGCGTCGAGAAGCGGATCCCCGTCGGGGGCGGGCTTGGCGGGGGCTCGAGCGATGCGGCGGCGGCGCTGGTCGCGGTCAATGAGTTGTTCGGGCTCGGACTGCCGATCGGGCGCCTGCGCGATCTCTCGCGCGAACTGGGGTCGGACGTGGCGTTCTTTCTCGATGAGGCCTCGCTCGGCGGCGCCCCGCCGCGACCGGCGTTTGTCTCCGGCTTCGGCGACCGGATCGAGCGCACGGCGCCGGTGCGGGGCGGGGGGGGCGATTCGGCGCATGCCGTGCTCGTGTTTCCAGAGTTCGGCTGCGCGACTCCCGCGGTGTACAAGGCGTTCGACACGATCGATCCGGCGGCGCTGCGACCCTCGGCGCGGTTCGAGCAGCGGGTCCAGTCCGCTCGAAACCTCGCCAGCCGCGCCATGCTAAGCCGGGACGGAGCGGGCGAACTCTTCAACGACCTTGCGCCCGCGGCGGAGGCCGTGGCGCCGGCGCTGCGCGATCTGCGCGAGGCGCTGCGCCGGTCGTGCGAACTCGAGGCGCATGTGACGGGGAGCGGGTCGACGCTCTTTGTGG
>CAYVSR010000165.1:0-6563 GCA_964453125.1 uncultured Phycisphaeraceae bacterium
CAGAAACGAGCCGACGCACGCGCCGACCGCGAGCATGAAACCGATCGGCGGGATGGCGAGAACCCACGCGGGCATGCCCCATCATCGTCCATCGCGGGCCGGTTCGCGCAGACTCAGAACGGGGCGACGTCGTCGTCGGGCTCGGGCGGGGCGATGGCCTTCGCGCCCGCGCCGGGGACGCTCAGTTCCGCGACTTTCTGCTCGGCCTGGTCGAGGATCGATCGGCACCGCGCGATGAGCGCGGCGCCGCGCTCGTACTCCGCTACGGCCCTCTCGAGCCCGATCTCGCCCGATTCGATCTGGGTGATGATCAGCTCGAGGCGCTCGACGGCCTGCTCGAACGAGAGCGACGAAGCGTCCGCGCTCAACGAGCCGCCCGCCGATTTGCCGCCGCTCTTCGCCATGCGCGGAGATTACCCGGCGCCGGGAAATAGGTCCATCTCCGATGGACCGGCCGGTCGGGGCCGACTTCGGGCCCGCGGCGCGGTCGCGCCGGGTCGTTCGCCGAGGTTCGGCGCGTCGCGTTGGCCCGGCGCCTCGACGACGGAGCGGATCTGCCCGGCGAGCACTCGCGTGAGGATCGTCTCGCCGTGGCGCACGTCCGACGGGTCTCGCACCAGTGCGCCATCGGCGCGGAAGGTCATGGAGTACCCGCGGCGCAGGACGTTCGTGGGGCCTGAGAGTTCGAGCGCCCGGGCCAGCCCGGCGAGGCGCTGCGCCCGCGCGCCAGCCGAGAGACGCCACGCGCGGTCGAGGCGCGCCCGCGTGTCAGGGGCGTCGAACGCCGCCAGGCGCACGCGCATCGCCGCCGCCAGCCGACGGGAGGCGTCCTCCACGTGGGCGCGGCGCGCCGCGTAGACGGCCTCGGGTCGCAGCCGGGCGAGTCGTGTTGCGCTCCGCTCGACGCGGAGTCGCGCGCGGTGCAGTCGACTCTCGAGAGACGCTCCCGGGTCCGCCGCGCGCAGGCGCTCGCGCGCCCGTTGCACCGCGCTCTTCGCGAGCGAGGCGAGCCGGCGCTCGCTGGTGGCGACCTGTTGCAGCAGCCCCGCGCGGTCGGGGGTGAGTCGCATCGCCGCCTGCGTGGGCGTCGCGGCGCGCTCGTCCGCCACCAGTTCGGCGATCGTGGTGTCCGTCTCGTGGCCGATCGCCGCGACGATGGGCACGGCGCAGGCCAGCACGGCGTCGGCCACCGCGCGCTCGTTGAAGCACCAGAGGTCCTCCGTTGAGCCGCCGCCGCGGGTAAGGATCACCGCGTCGATCCCCAGGCGCTCGTGCTCGGTCGAGAGCCAGCGAAGCGCCGCGGCGATTTCATCCGCGGCGCCGACGCCCTGCACGCGCACGTCGATCAGGGCGACGCCCACCGCGGGGCAACGCCGGCGCATGGTGTCGAGCACGTCCTGCAGCGCCGCGCCCGAGCGCGATGTGACCACCGCGACGCGCCGGGGGAACCAGGGCAGCGCCTGCTTGCGCGCCGGGTCGAAGTAGCCCTTCGAGCGGAGTTCCTCGCACAGCGCCTTGAACTTGAGGTCGAGCGCGCCCGCGCCGACGGGTTCGATCCGCTCGACGTACAGCTGCGTCCGCCCCTGCGCCGCGTAGTGCTCGACCCGGCCCGTCGCGACAACCTGCTGCCCGTTGGCCATCGGGAACCCGGCCTTGCGCGCCGCCGCGGCGAACATCACGCAGTCCACCACGCTGCTCTCGTCCTTCAGCGCGAACCACCAGTGCGTGCGGTCGCGGAAGTTGGAGACCTCGCCGATGACGCGCACCGGCGTGCGCACGCCGAGGCGCAGGGCCTGGTCGATGAGCGTGCAGAGTTCCGAGACGCGCAGCGGGCGCTCGCCGGCGCCCTCCGCGCCCCCAGCCGCGCCGCCGGCGGACCCTCGCCCCTTCTTTGCCGGGGCCATCTTCGCGGGATCGAACGGCAGGCGGGACATGGAGAACAGCAAAGCAACAAAGCAACAAAGCAGCAAATGGGGGATGGAGGCAGCGGGGAACAGGTAGGCAACGTTGCTTGGCGAGTTCCCTTTTGGTGCCTCCCCCGCTCGAGTCGTGCCGGGTCGCCTAGAACCTGATCGGCACGCCTTCCTTCCGGTACTTCTCCACCAGCAGCTGCGCCTCGAGCAGCGCCTTCTCGAGGCGCTTGGCGGCGTCGGTGAGCGAGTTGTACAGGTCGGGGTTGTTCACGAGCTGGCCGATGGTGCCCTCGCCCTTGTTGATCTTGCCCAGCGCCAGGCGGGCGTCGTCGATCGTCGCGCCAAGCGACTTGCTCAGCGCCGCGAAGTCGCGAGTGGCGACGTCGATGTTGTCGCCCATCTGGTTCGCCCGGGCCTCGATGGTCTGTGCGGTCGCCGTCCACGCGCCCACCGCCTCGGACGCCTGGTCGAGCACGTCCGCCGCGCGGGCGACCACGCGCTTCGCGTCCCCCTTGAACGCGTCGTCGCCCGTCAGCGCGCGCAGGTCCGCGAGGATCGCGTCCGCCCGGGCGATCGCCGAGGCCAGGTTCGCCCCGCCGTCCGCGTCGCCCGCGGCGCGGCTCGCGTCCACCTGCTCGGGGCTGCGCGGCGCCAGCAGCGCCTCGGCGCTCGTGCCGACGCGCGTCCAGGTCGCGGCGAGCGTGCGGAAATCTTGCGCGGCGCCGGTGAAATCGCGCAGGCGCTCGTCGAGCATGGACGTGATGTCGTCGAGCATCCCGCCCGCCGCGGTCACCGTCAGCGTCTCGCCGGGCTTGAGGAACACGATGTCCTTGGCCGTCAAGCCCGGGCCGAGCGCCCGCGGCTTGAGGGCGAGGGACGAATCGCCCACGAACGTGCGATCGATGGAGACGTCGAGGTCCTTGGGCACGTTGACGCCCTTGAGAATCTCGAGCGTCATGTCCACGCCCTCGAGCGGGTTCGGCGCCGGGGCGAGGGCCTTGATCGCGCCGATGCGCACCCCGTTGAGCGTGACCGGTGAGGCCTTGTAGAGCCCCGAGGCGCTGTTGATGCGGACCTGCAGCGGGTAGGTGTTCTTGGTCTTGAACTCGCCGAAAAGAAACAGCGTCAGGCCGAGGCCGGCGAGGCCGATCATCGCCGTGGCGCCGACCAGAAAGTCTCGGGTGCGGTCCTTCACGGGGCGGGCTCCGTTCGTTCGGCGCGAGGATGGCGCGCGGGCGCGGGCGCATCGGGCGGCGGGGGCGCGTCGTCGAGGCGCGGATCGTACTCGCCCGCGAGGAACCGGCGCACGTACGGATGGGAGGACGCCTCGAGGTCGGCGAACGTGCCGTCCGCGATGATCCGGCCGTGGTACAGCACGACCACGCGGTCCGAGACCTTCTTGGCCGAGGCCAGGTCGTGCGTGACGACGATGCCCGAGACCCCCAGCGAGTCGCGCATCCGCACGATCAGCTCGTTGATCCCGTCGGACCGGATCGGGTCCAGCCCGGTTGTGGGCTCGTCGTACAGGATCAGGGCGGGCTTGAGCACGATGGCACGGGCCAGCGCCACGCGCTTGCGCTGTCCGCCCGAGAGCTGCGAGGGCAGTTTCTGACGCACCCCGCCCAGGCCGACCATAGTCAGCGCCTCGCCGACCCGGTCCGAGCGCTCCGACGGGGGCAGGGCGCTGTGCTCGGCCAGCGGGAACCCGACGTTCTCCTCGATGGTCATCGAATCGAACAGCGCCGACATCTGGAAGACGAACCCGATCTCCCGCCGGATCGGGCCAAGGTCCCGCTCCGACCGCTTGTCCACGCGCTGGTCGCGGAAGTAGACATGCCCCCGGTCGGGCTCCAGCAGCCCCACGATGTGCTTGAGCAGCACGGACTTGCCCGCGCCCGATGGGCCGAGCACGACGGTCGTCTTGCCCGCCGGGAACGAGAGCGACACGCCGCGCAGCACGTGGAGCGCGCCGAACGACTTGAAGACGGACTCAAGCCGGGCAATCGGCGCGGTCGGGTCGGGCGGCGGGTTGGACGCGGGGCCGGTCACGAGTGGGCTTGGGCGCCGAGTGTACGCGCCGCGCCCGGTGCGACGCACGCCGCCACGCCGCCGGTTCGCGCTATGATGCCCCGCATGAGCGCCACCGGCGAGCACCGAGGCGTCGGCCCCATCGGGCGGGAGACGCTGCACCGCGGCGCCAAGTTCGATTTCGAGCGCGTCACGTACCAGTCGCGCAGCGGGCAGACGCTGCGGCGCGAGGTCGTCCGCCACCCCGGCGCCGTGGTCATCGTGCCCCTGCTCGACGACGGGCGTGTCGTGCTGATCCGCAACTTCCGCGTCGCGGTCGAGCAGTGGCTCTGGGAACTGCCGGCGGGCACGCTCGGCAAGGGTGAGGACCCGGCGCTCTGCGCGGGGCGGGAACTAATCGAAGAGACAGGCTACCGGTCGGCTCATGTGGCGCCGCTGCTGGCCTTCCGAACCACCCCCGGCCTGACGGACGAGCTGATGCACGCCTTCGTCGCGACGGGTCTCACGCACGTGGGCCAGGCGCTCGAAGAAGACGAGATGATCGAGGTGCGACCCGTCGGCGCGGACGAGGCGCTCGCGATGATCGGCCGGGGCGACCTGGTGGACGGGAAGTCCATCGTGGCGCTGCTGCTGGCGGAGCGGGCGGGGGCGCTGCGCACCGGCGGCGCGGAGGCGGGCGCGCGGTGATCGAGCGAGGCGGCCGATTCCGGAGCGCGATGGGCCGGGTCTTCGGAGACGCCGAGAACCCCATGGGCTGGGCGCTGCCGCTCTTCCGCGTGGCGGGCATCCGCGTGCGCGTGCACCTGCTCTTCATCGTCTACGCGCTGGGCGTCGTGCTGTTCTCCATCGCCCGCGACACGATGGGCGTGGGCTACACGCTCCTTGAGATGGCCATCCTGTTCGTGCTCGTCCTGCTGCACGAGTTCGGGCACTGCTTCGCGGCGAGGCTCGTCGGGGGCGAGGCGGACGACATCCTGATGTGGCCCCTGGGCGGGCTGGCCACCACCGCCCCGCCCGAGACCTGGCGCGCGCACCTGATCGTCACGCTCGGTGGCCCGGCTGTGAACGTCCTGCTCTTCCCGGTTTTCGCCATCGCGCTCATCGGCGCCGGGCTCGGCGAGACGGTCTGGTTCAACCCGCTGCGCCCCGGCGCGGCGCTGGCGATGCTCTCTTCGTGGTGGGAGGTCGCTCTGTGGTGGGCGCACTTCCTGAATCTCACACTGCTGGCGTTCAACGTGCTGCTGCCGATGTTCCCGCTCGATGGCGGGCGCATCGTGCAGTCTGTCCTTTGGGCCCGGCTCGGGAAGCGGGCGTCGATGGAGATCGCCACGATGGTCGGCATGGTGGGCGCCGGCGCGGTGGGCGTGGCGGGCCTGGCGACCGAGCGTGCCACGCTGGTCGGCATCGCGGCGTTCTGTGCGCTGGTGTGCTGGACGGAGCGCAAGCGCCTCCGCGCACCGGACGAAATCGGCGACACCGCCTACGCCGCCGCGCTCCGCGAGCAAACCCGCGAGCGGGATGAGGCCGCCCGTCGCGCCGCGGCGGCGCGTCGCGAGCGCGAGCAGGAGGCCGAGGAGATGGACAGGGTGCTGGCGAAGATCGCGGCGACGGGCATGGCGAGCCTGACGCCCAAGGAGAAGCGGTTCCTTGAGGACGCCACGGCGCGGAAGCGCGCGGGATCCTGAGGCGGGGTACCATCCCGGCCCCGCCGAGCCGGGGCGCAGGCGGCGTGGCGCAAGGACGAGCAGACGCTCCCCAACAACGGACTGTCGATGGGCCTGTACGACCGACACTACGCGCGCGCGGACGCCCGGGGCGAGCCCGGCTCGGGATGGCTGCGCACCGGCGCGTGGTCGGTCAACACGTGGATCATCGCCATCAACGTCGCGGTGTTCGTGGTGGGGGCGCTCACGCGCACCGGGTTGGGGCGCCTGATCGGCCAGTGGGGGTATTTCTCCACCGCGAAGGCGTGCTTCTGGGAGAACAAGAACGGGCAGATCCAGTTCGGGCTCGAGGTCTGGCGCTTCGTCACGTTCCAGTTCCTGCACGCGAACGTGATGCACCTGTTCTTCAACATGTTCGGCCTCTACCTCTTCGGCGAGATGGTCGAGCGGCGACTCGGCCGGCGCGCGTACGCGTCGTTCTACATCGCCTGCGGCGTGTTCGGCGCGATCGCCTACCTCGTGCTCAACCTCCTTGGCGGAGTCTTCCACGTGCGCCTCCCGGGCCTGCTGTTCGAAGACCCGCGCACGCAGCTGGTCGGGGCTTCCGCCGGCGTGTTCGGCGTGCTGATGGCGGCGGCGTTCATCCAGCCCAACGCACCGATGCAGATCCTGTTCCTCCCGGTCTCCATCCGCCTGCGGACGCTTGTGTACGTCTACGTCGCGCTTGCCGCGGTGAACTTGCTGCGCCAGGGGCAGAACGCCGGGGGCGATGCGGCGCACCTCGGCGGGGCGCTGGCGGGGTTCTTCTTTGTGCGCCGCCCGCACCTGCTCAACGATTTCTTTGACGTGCTCGGCCCCCCGCGCCAGAAGAAACCCAAGGCGCCAAGGGCGGCGCCGGCGCGCCCCCCCGGCGCGAGCGAGAGCGAGGTGGACCGGATTCTCGCGAAGGTCCGCGAGG
>CAYVSR010000166.1:0-4235 GCA_964453125.1 uncultured Phycisphaeraceae bacterium
GCGGCGAGGCGCCGCGGACCGTGGCAACGATCTCGCGCCCCGCTGGGGCGAAGTCCAGCGGCCAGGGTCGGGCGAACGTGCATTGGGATCGTGCCGCAAACGCGCGGCCACGACCGCCCTCGCGCGGATGCAACGTCATGTGAGGCACCTCGATCGCCAAAGAGCGGCTAGCGAACCTCGGCCGCGTTCTCCAGCACGATCGCCGCGTTGCGCCGGAGCATCTCGAGGTTTGCCCGCTTCATGGCCGAGCCCACGAGCGTCTCGCGCCGGTCCTCGTCCGTCCACGCCGCGACCTCGCGCGCGTCGAGCGCCTCGAATCGCGGCGAGTACGCGCCGAGCAGCGGGGCGCCGCCGCCCTCGGGCCGGGCCGAGTTGTGCGGGCAGACCTCCTGGCAGATGTCGCAGCCGAAGAGCCAGTCGCCGATGCCGGCGCGGAGCGCGGGGTCTTCGATGGGCGTGCGCTGCTCGATCGTGAGGTAGGAGATGCAGCGGCTCGCATCCACGCTGTACGGGGTGATGGCGCTCGTTGGGCAGGCGTCGATGCAGCGCGTGCACGTGCCGCAGCGGTCGGGCTCGAGGGCCGATCCCGGCGATGGCTCGATATCGAGCGTCGTCACAACGCCCCCGAGCAGCAGCCACGAGCCGAGTCGCGGGTGGATGAGCAACGTGTGCTTGCCGACCCAGCCCAGCCCGGCGCGGGCGGCGTGCTCGCGCTCCATGAGCGGGGCGGTGTCGACGCACGCGCGGAAGGTCTCGGCGGGGAAGCGGTCGCGCAGCGCATCGCACAGGGCGTGCAGGCGGCGCTTTATCAGGTCGTGGTAATCGTCGGCGCGGGCGTAGCGGGCGATGCGCCCGGGCGTCGCGCCGGGCTCGAGGCTGGGCAAACCCGCGCGATCGTGCTCGCCGCGCGTCGCGTATTGGTCCGCGACCATGATCACCGAGCGCGCGCCGGGGACGAGCAACCCGGGATCGAGGCGCACCTCGACGTTGCGCCCCAGCCACTCCATCCCAGCGTGCTTGGCGTCCGCCAGCCAGCGCCGGAAGAACTCGGCGTGCGCCGAGGGCGCCGCGGGCGCGACGCCGGCCAGCGCGAACCCGAGCGCGCGGCACATGTCGACAACCTCGGCGCCGGGCGCCTGCGATGCGTCGTGCGCGGGAGCGGTCACGCGGTGATGGTACGGGGCGGGCCGGAGGGTCAGGCGCGGGCGCCGGCCATCGCGGGCCGGGCGGGCGTCGCGGGCGCGCCGCCGGCGACCCAGCCGACCAGCGACCTGGCGGCGCCGGCGAGCGCCGTGTCCGCGTCGCCCATGGCGACATCGTCGGCGAGCCAGGCGGCGTCCCACTCGAAGGTAAGGAACTCCGCGGATGGTGCGCCGGCGACTGCGCGGGCGAACGCCTCGCAGGGCAGCATGCCGGCGCCGAGCGCGCAGGGCAGCAGCACGCCGGGCCTGCCCCGGACGGTGCGGAGGTCCTTGATGCGTCCGGCGATCATGCGCCAGCCGAGCGCCGCGACGCCGTCCTCGGGGCGTTCGCCGGCGAGCGAGGCTGGCGCGAGGGAGTAGCAGGCGAGCAGGTGGTCCGTCCCGGCTTCTTCCAGAAGCGGGGCGATGTCGGCGCCCTTGGGGAACGCGCCGCCGTTCTCGAGCAGCAGGCGCACGCCGGTGTTGCGAGCCGCATCGGCGGCCAGCGACAGGCGGCGCACGATGCGCTTGCGCGCGGCGCGCATGCCGCGCTTGGTCTGCTCGGGCGGGTCGAACGCAAAGACACGGACGTACGGCGCGCCGAGCCTCGCCGCGAGTTCGATGTAGACCTTCGCCGCCTCGACCGACGCCTCCGGGTGGCCCAGCGCGTGGCCGAGCACGGGGGGGAAGACGATCGCGTCGAATCGGACGCCGGACGCGAGCCCCGCGCACGCCACGCCGGACACGCCGAGCGTCGCGCGGAACTTGGCGGGATCGGTCATCCCCGGCTCGCAGGCGAAGGACGCGCCGGCCGGCCCTTCGGAGCGGAACTCGACGGCGTGGAAGCCGTGGTACGCCGCGGCCTTGGCCACGCGGGCGAGCGTCCAATCGGGGCAGGCGACGGTGCTGTAGGCGAGGCTGATCATCGCGCGTGGAGAATACCAATGCGGCTCGCCGCGAGCGGGGCGGCGTCGCGGGCTCAGCGGTCGTTGGTCTGGCGGGGCAGCATCTTCACCTGAAGCGGGATCTCCTTGCCGTCGCGCACGATCACGATCTCGACCACGTCGCCGGGCTTGTGGCCGGCGAGGCGGTCCATCATGGCGCCGACATCGGCGAGCTCCTCACCGCCCCAGCGGATCAGGCGGTCGCCCTTCTGGATGCCCGCGAGGCCCGCGCTGGTGCCCTCGTACACCTCCCCCACCGAGACGCCGGGCTGATCGTCGGCGTAGTTGCCCGGCGCGATGCCCAGGCGCACCGAGACGCCCTTGAGCGAGCCCTGCTTCGAGGTTGTGCCCGTGCTCTTGAACGTCAGCGGCTCGGGACGCTGGGCGAGCGCCAGGGCGAGATTCGAGACGAGGCCCGCCACGCGAGCGCCGCCCTCGGCGTTAACGGTGTCAGCGGTGTCGGTCGGGGCGTGATACTGCTCGTGCAAGCCGGTGAAGAAGAAGAGGACGGGGATGTTTGCCTGATAGAACGAGGCGTGGTCGGACGGGCCCTGCCCGCCCTTGCTCTGCTCGATGGCGATGCCGGAGGCCTCGAACTTGGGGGCCAGCCATTCGGCGAAGCCCTCCGCCGTGCCCACGCCGCCGACCTCGAGCTTGTCGTTGCGCAAGCGGCCGATCATGTCCATGTTGAGCATGGCGAAGACCTGCGACGCCGCGAACGGGGGCGATTCGAGGAACTTGCGAGAGCCGATCAGGCCCGATTCTTCGGCGGAGAAGCCCAGGAACAGCACGGAGCGGGCCTCGGCGCCCTCGGGCAGCGCGGCGTACTCGCGCGTGAGACGCTCCGCGGCGAGCAGCACGCCCGCGGTGCCCGAGGCGTTGTCGTCCGCGCCCGGGTGGATCTGGCCGTCCGCCTCCGACCCGCCGCGCGAGCCGAAGTGGCCGTAGCCGAGGTGGTCGTAGTGCCCGCCGACGACGACGTACTGGTCTGCGAGAGCGCCGCGCCCGCGGAGCACGCCCCCGACATTCGCCGTGGGGATCTGCTCGGTCTCGATGGCGGCGCCGATGCTGGCGGTGGCCTTGCCGATCTCGGCGGCCATGTGCTGGCCGTCCGCGTCGGCCTCCTTGCGGAGGTCGGCCAAGGTGCGCCCGGCGCCCGCGCGCTCAATGAGCGTTGCCGCGGCGGCGTCGCTGAGCATCACCACCGGGATGCCGATCGGCTTGCCGAAGCGCGTGCGCTGGGCCGATTCGAGCTTGCCCGCGCGCGAGTCCTTCGCGCCCGGGGCGTTCACAAGAATCACGCCCGCGGCGCCGCGCTGCTCGGCGTTCCGCAGTTTTGGCAGCAGCGAGGCGTTGTGCGTCCAGCCGGTGAGGTCCTGCCAGCGGCTGGTTCCCTCGTCGGTCATGGGCTCCCAGCGGAGGATGAGGGCGATCTTGCCGGTGAGATCGTCGTGCGGGCCGTAAGAAGCGTAGCCCCCGGGCCCGTCCATGATCGAGTAGCCGCAGAAGACCAGCGGGCCGGATGACTTGGCGTTGCCGGACACGCCAAGCACGTTGAAGTCCTCGCCGGGGGTGAGGGCGCTCTCGGCCTCGCCCGCGCTGTACGCGAACGCGGCCTCCTTGACCTGCACGTCGCCGGAGACGGTGAAGCCCTGGCGGAATGAGGCGTTGGGCGCGCCGGACGCATCGGCGAAGGCCGGCGTGAGGCCCAGGCGCTTCATCCACCACTCGAGGTACTCGGCCGCGACCTCGCCGCCGCGAGTGCCCGGCGCGCGCCCCTCGAAGAACGGGTTGCTGAGCGTGACGACGTGCGCGCGGAAGCGTCGGGCCTCGTCGGTCGAGGCGCCGAGCGTGTCGGCCTCGGCGGGCGCACCGGCCGTCGTCAGGGTCGCGCCGGTCGGGGTCTTCTCGTCCGCGACGGGGCGCGCAAGGGCGAGCGGCGCGCCGAGCGCGACCGCGGAGAGGAGGAGCGCGATCCGGCGGGAAGCAGCGTTATCGAGCGCCATGGGGCCTCCGTGCGGGCGTCGCTCGCCGCCACGCGTTCGTGGGGGCGGCGCAGCGCGCCGATCTGGTTGAAAGTCCGGGGACGGATAGTGCCCGGAGGGCGTGG
>CAYVSR010000166.1:4245-6519 GCA_964453125.1 uncultured Phycisphaeraceae bacterium
GCGTCGCGCATACACTTGCGCCCCCCGCCGGCCGCCCCGAGACCGCAACATCCAACCGCACCACCCTTGTCACCGGCGGCGTCGAATCCACCCTCATGAATCACGCTCCCGCCGCCGCAATGCCTGCCGCTAAACCCTCCCACGCTTCGGGGCCTGACCGAACCCCGCCCGGGCCGACGCCCGCCTCGCTGAATCCCTCCGACACCTTCCCGCACCGGCACATCGGGCCCTCCGATGCGGAGATCGCGTCGATGCTCGGGCTGCTCGGCTACCGCACGCTCGATGAGCTGACCGACGCGACCGTGCCCGCGGCCATCCGCTCGAAGGGGCGCATGACTCTGCCCGGCGCGGCCCACACGCGCGGCGAGCACGAGGCGCTCGAGGACCTCGGGCGCCTGGCGGCGAAGAACAAGGTGTACCGCTCGTGCATCGGCGCGGGGTACCACGACTGCATCACGCCGCCGGTGATCCTGCGCAACGTGCTGGAGAACCCGGGCTGGTACACGCAGTACACGCCGTACCAGGCGGAGATCGCGCAGGGACGGCTCGAGGCGCTGCTGAACTTCCAGACCATGGTGGCGGACCTCACCGGGCTGCCCCTCGCGGGGGCCTCGCTTCTCGATGAGGCGACGGCGGCCGCAGAGGCGATGGCGATGTGCTTCGCGGCCGGAGGCGGGGCGGACGGGAACAAGAAGGCGTTCTTCGTCGCGCAGGACTGCCACCCGCAGACCATCGGCGTGGTGCAGACGCGCGCCGGTTCGATGGGCGTCGAGGTCCGCGTGGGCGACCCGCGGGCGATCGACTTCTCGAAGGGCGACCTCTGCGGCATCCTGCTGCAATACCCCACCACCGACGGGCGCGTGGAGGACTACTGGAACGAGATCGAGGCGGCGCACAAGGCGGGGGCGATGGCGGTGGTCGCGGCGGACCTGCTGGCGCTCACGCTGCTCACGCCCCCGGGCGAGTTCGGGGCGGACATCGCGGTGGGCAGCGCGCAGCGATTGGGCGTGCCGATGGGCTTTGGAGGGCCGCACGCGGCGTACATCTCGTGCAAGCCGGAGCACTCGCGGCGCATGCCGGGGCGGATCATCGGCGTCTCGAAGGACGCGCACGGCGCCCCCGCGCTGCGCATGGCCATCCAGACGCGTGAGCAGCACATCCGGCGCGAGCGGGCGACGAGCAACATCTGCACGGCGCAGGTGCTGCTGGCGATCATGGCGTCGTTCTACGCGGTGTACCACGGGCCCGACGGGCTGCGCGACATCGCCCGGCGCGTGCATGGCATGACCATCGCGCTCTCGCAGGGGCTCAAGAAGCTGGGCGTGGCGGTCCCGTCGGGTCAGGCGTTCTTCGACACACTGCGCGTCAAGCCCGCGAAGGGCTCGGGGGTGGACGCGATCAAGGCGGCCGCGGCGAAGGGCTACAACCTGCGCGACTACGCCGACGGCACGGTCGGCATCACGCTCGATGAGACCACTTCGCGTGAGGACGTTGCCAACATTCTCAGCGCCTTCGGCGCGACGGGCGCGGACGCAAAGCCCGACGGCGTCGATGCGCTGCTCGCCGCCTCGCCCACGGTTCCCGGCGACATGGGCTGCCCGACGCGCGCCAGCGCCTACCTCACGCACCCCGTCTTCAACACGCACCACTCCGAGACGGAACTGCTCCGCTACATCTTCACGCTGCAGGGGCGCGACCTCAGCCTCGCGCACAGCATGATCGCGCTGGGCTCGTGCACCATGAAGCTCAACGCGACCAGCGAGATGCTGCCCGTCACCTGGCCGCAGTTCGCGCGCATGCACCCCTTCGCCCCCGCCGACCAGACCGCCGGATACCGCGAGATGTTCGCGCGCCTCGAGGCGTGGCTGTGCGAGATCACGGGGTTCGCGGCGTGCTCCCTCCAGCCCAACGCGGGCTCGCAGGGCGAATACGCCGGCTTGTTGGTCATCCGCGCGTACCAGGAGTCACGCGGGCAGGGCAAGCGGAACATCTGCCTCATCCCCGACTCGGCCCACGGCACGAACCCCGCCAGCGCCGTGATCGCCGGCTTCCATGTCGTGCCCGTGGCGTGCGACGACAAGGGCAACATCGACTTCGCCGATCTCAAGGCCAAGGCCGACGCGCACGCCAAGGACCTCGGCGCGCTCATGCTCACCTACCCCTCCACCCACGGCGTGTTCGAGGAGGGCGTCCGCGAGATCTGCAAGGTCATCCACGACCACGGCGGGCAGGTGTACATGGACGGCGCGAACATGAACGCGCAGGTCGGCCTCA
>CAYVSR010000167.1:0-6501 GCA_964453125.1 uncultured Phycisphaeraceae bacterium
GGGAAGCTGACCGAGAGGGTGCGGGTCTCGCCGGCCGTGATGCCCTCGAGCTGCTGCTGGACGGGCAGCACGAGGGGCTTCTGAGCCAACTCGACGGCGGCCTCGGGCACTTCTGGGACGCGCTGGGCGAGATCAACATGCGCGACCGCGTCACCACGCACACCGCATCGGACTTCGGGCGCACCTACGTCTCGAATGGCAACGGGTCGGACCACGGGTGGTCGTCCGAGCACTTCGTGATGGGCGGCAGCCAGGTGCGCGGCGGGCGGCTCTACGGCACGTACCCCGACCTGACAATCAATGGCGCGCAGGACACGGGGAGCGGGCGGTACATCCCGTCGCACTCGGTCGATGAGTACGCGTTCGAGATGGCGAAGTGGATGGGCGTGCCGCTGTCGGAGATGGGGCTGGTCTTCCCGAACGTGACGCGGTTTTTGGACCCGACGGACCCGGGGACGTACCTGGGATTCATGGAGGGGTGAGGGGGGCGAAGTGGGAACTCGTGCCACCGACTTCGGCCCTGCGAGGTCGGTGGAGAATTGGCACGCCGCGCAGCCGCGCGGTAGCGGACTTACACGAATCCCTTCCATTTCTTCCAAGCTCGCGGATCTCCTGGCGGCGAGTCTCGGGAGCTATTGTATGCCGAAGGCGAGGACACCGACTTCGCTGAGCCGAAGTCGGTGGCACGGCGGGATCGACCTCATTGCTGGTTTTGCGGTCAGTGAACTTCGATGCGATGGATCGCATTGTCGCTGCAACATCGAGTTTCCAGATACCTTCCCGCGCGTTGGGGCTTGGCGCGCCGCTTGATCGTCGTATCCTAAGACTGGTCTCGTGGGGAACACCGAAAACCATCCATTCTGGAGGCGGAGACATGGCAGGCAACGTCAAGAGGATTCCCGACGGGTACGAGGGCGCGACGCCTTACATCTGCTGCAAGGGGTGCGCGGAGGCGATCGAGTTCTACAAGAAGGCGTTCGGCGCGGTGGAACTCGTGCGCATGGCGCGGCCCGATGGCGTGATCGGGCACGCGGAGATCAAGATCGGTGGCGCGATCGTGATGATGGCGGACGAGTACCCCGACATGCACTTCGTGAGCCCCAAGACGCTCGGCGGATCGCCTGTGTCGATCTACATCTATGTCGAGGACGTGGACGCGCTGGCCAAGCGCGCGATCGGCGCTGGCGTCAAGGTCATCAAGCCGCTGCAGGACCAGTTCTACGGTGACCGTTCGGTCGGCTTTGAGGACCCGTTCGGGCACAAGTGGGGCTTCGCGACGCACATCGAGGATGTGGCGCCGGATGAGATCGAGAAGCGGGCGAAGGCGGCGATGGGCGGGTGAGCGGCGCGGCGGGCGGTGTTCATCGCGGGGCGCTTCCGGCGTTCGGCGATGTACACTTGTCGGGTCGCGAGCCGGCGCGGGTCGGGCAGTGCGTGGCGCCGCGGGGCGCGTCGACGCGACGTGCGGGGAAGCGCCCGATGGAAACGGAAAGCGCGCGGAAGTTTCACAGAGTGCTGCGCCTGGTGACGCTGATCCAGGGGCGGCGCGGCTGGGACGCGAAAGGGCTGGCGGCGGAACTCGGCGTCGAAGAGCGCACGGTGTTCCGCTACCTGAACGATCTCGAGACGGTGGGGATTCCCTACTCGTTCGACCCTGAGTCGAACGGGTACCGCATCCGCGGCGACTTCTTCCTGCCGCCGATCCAGCTGACGCCCGAGGAGGCGCTGGCGCTGTCGGCGCTGTGCGAGGAGATCGGGAAGAAGGAGCAGATCGCGTTCACGGACGCGGCGTGGCGGGCGTTGTCGAAGATCGAGGCGCAGCTGCCGGCGGCGGTGCGCGACGAGTTGTCGCGCCTGCAGGGGCACGTGGCGGTGCAGACGGCGCGGGCCGAGCCGCCCGACGGCCACGCGGACGTCTACACGCGGGTTCGAGCGGCGATTTCCCGGAGAGAATCGCTCGAGTGCGAGTACGAGGCGGCGGACGGCGGCGGCGCCGGCGAGACGTTCGTGTTCGAGCCCTACGCGCTGTTCTTCGGGCAGCGGGCGTGGTACGCGATCGGGCTGCACGGCGGGCGGAGCGAGGTGCGCAGCCTGCGCCTGAGCCGGTTCGTGCGCCTCGCGGGCACCGGGCGGCGCTACGAGATCCCCGCGTCGTTCAGCGTGGACGAGCACCTCGGGAACGCGTGGCGGATGATGCGCTCCGGGCCTGATGTCGCGGTGACGGTGAAGTTCGACGCGGCCTTTGCGCCCACCGTCGGCGAGACGCGCTGGCACCGCACGCAGGAGATCGAAGAGCACGCGGACGGGTCGCTCACGTTCAGATGCACCGTTTCGGGGCTTGACGAGATCGTGTGGTGGGCGCTGAGCATGGGGCCGCACTGCGAGGTGATCGAGCCGCCGGAGCTTCGCGAGCGGGTGCGCGACCTGGCGGCGCGCACGGCGGCGCTGTACGCGGGCGCCTGACGCGCCCGGCGCGGCGGGTTGCGACGTGCGCGAGCGGCCGGGGCGGGGCTTGGGCGGGGCCGGGGGTGACAGCGGTGTGTCAGTGGGGAGCCCGAAACGAGCCGGGGGGCGATTGCGCCTGACACGGGGCTGTCGGCGGGGGCGGTGATGGTGTGCTCCGTCCCCGGGAGGGCCCGGGCAAGGAGCGCAACGTGTGTGGATTCTCCGTTCTGTGCGGGCGCTTTCGCGCCGGCGCCCGGGCTGTCGCTGTCGTCTTGCTGTGCGGCGCGTGGGGTTCGCGCGCCCTGGGCGCCACGCCCGCGCGTGTGTTCCCCCGCGCGGGCGTGGCCCCCGCGCTTCGCAGCGCGGCGGTCGGGCGCGTGGACGTGGTGGGAATCGGGGACTCGAACGAGTTGTTCGGCGGGCACGGGTGGGACGAGGGCTGGACGAAGGCGCTGCACGCGCGATTCGGGCTCTTCGCCACGGCGCTGCTCGCGCCGGGCGAGAACTCGGGGAACGGCGCGGGCGTGGGCTGGGGGTGCGGCGTGTTCTCGACGCTGGGGTCGGGGCAGTTCCGGTACTCGGGGGCGCCGGCCCTGCAGGAGTCGTATCTGCCGGCGTCGCCCTGGATGCGCCCGCAGAACTATCTGTACGTCGGCGCGGGTGAGGTCGCGGCGACGGGGTCGAACAACGGGGTGTACGTGCTGAGGTCGGGCGGGGTGGATGTTGATTCGCGTCTTCGGTTTCACTTCTCGTTCGCGACCTTTCCGGGGGCCGCGAGCGCGGGGTTCACGCCGGTGGTGCGCCTGCAGCAGCCGCCGTATTCGACGCTGGCGACGGGCGGCGTGGTGGGAGTGGACGGGCCCGGCGCGCCGTCGCACGGGTGGGTGGAGGTCCCCGCGGCTCCCCGCGGGGCGGACCTGAATATGCGGATCAACGCGTTCGGCGCGCCGCTCGCCGGGCCGTTCCTGCTGTATTCGATGCGCGCGGAGGTCGTGGACCGTCCGGAGGGGGCGAGTTTCACGACGTTGTATGGCGACGGCGGACGCACGGCGCGCGACATGGCCGAGCGGTTGATTCTTGCGCCGGACAACCAGCTGCTGCTCTTCTTCGGGCGCCTGCGAGCGCTGCAGGGCGAGGGCGCGCGCCGCGTGGTGGTGCGGGTGAACACGGGGCTCAACGACCGGAACGAGACGCGCGTGTCCATCGGGCCGGCGCCCGCGCTGCCGGGGAACTCGGGCGCGGCGTTCGCCGACAACCTGCGCGCCATCGCGCTGCGCCTTCGCGCCGTGTGGGCGCTGGGGGAATGGCCGGAGGACGAACTCTTCCTCGTGTTCACGGTGTCGCACCCCGTGTCGGACCCGGACGATGCGCTGCTGGAGGCGTACCGGCGCGAGGCGGCGCGGGTGTGCGCGGAGTTCCCGCGATGCGCGGCGGTGAATCTCGCGGCGCTCACGAACGCCGCGGAGATGCTCGCGCTGGGTTGGTACCAGTCGGGCGGAGCGGACCGGAATCACCTGACGGCGCAGGCGTTCGAGGCGCTCGGCGCTCGCGAGCTCGACGCGCTCTGCGCCCCCCACTGCCCGGGCGATGCGAACGAGGACGGCGTCACGGACTTCCTGGACCTGAATCTGGTCCTCACGGACTATGGAGCGACTGAATTCGGGCTCGCGGCGGACCTCGACGCGGATGGGTTCGTGGGGTTCACCGATCTGGTCGGCGTGCTCGGGGCGTACGGCTGGGTCTGCGGGCGCTGAGTCGAGTGCGGCGCGGGCTGAGGCGGGCTACAACAGTGGCCTTCGCGCGCCGCAGCCGCGGCGCGCGAGCCCACGAGGAGACGACCGATGCCCGCCACGCTCGCGTATGCCGCAAAGTCGCCCACCACGCCCTTGGGCCCCTGGTCGCTGGAACGGCGCGAGCCGGGGGCCAAGGACGTGCAGATCGAGATCCTGTACTGCGGCGTGTGCCATTCTGACCTGCACGCGGCGCGCGGAGAATGGCCTGGGATCGTGTACCCGCTGGTGCCGGGGCACGAGATCGTGGGCAAGGTGACGAAGGTCGGGCGCGAGGTGACGAAGTTCAAGGTGGGCGACCACGCGGCGGTCGGGTGCCTGGTGGGCTCGTGCCGCCGGTGCTCGGCGTGCAACGATGGCCTGCAGCAGATGTGCGAGAAGGGGGCGGTGTTCACGTACTACAGCATGGACCCGGACATGCCCGGGCAGCCCACGCACGGCGGATACTCGAAGCAGATCGTGGTGGCGGAGGACTTCACGCTGCGCGTCGCGGGCGGGCCGGACCTTGCGGCGAAGGCGCCGCTGCTGTGCGCGGGCATCACGACGTACTCGCCGCTGCGCCACTGGAAGGTGGGCAAGGGCAAGAAGGTGGGGATTGTGGGCCTGGGCGGGCTGGGGCACATGGGCGTGAAACTGGCGCACGCGATGGGCGCACAGACGTGCCTGTTCACGACGTCGGCAAACAAAGTGGAGGACGGCAAGCGTCTGGGCGCGGACGAGGTGATCATCTCGCGCGACGAGGCGCAGATGAGCAAGCACACGGGGTCGTTCGATTTCATTCTTAACACGGTGTCGGCGGCGCACAACCTGGACGTGTTCACGGCGCTGCTGCGCCGGGACTCGACGATGTGCCTGCTGGGGGCGCCCCCGACGCCGCACCCCTCACCGAACGTCATGCCGCTGCTCTTCAAGCGGTTGTCGCTCGCGGGCTCGCTGATCGGTGGGCTCGCGGAGACGCAGGAGATGCTGGACTTCTGCGCGGCGAAGGGGATCACGGCGGACATCGAGATGATCCGGATGGATCAGATCAACGAGGCGTACGAGCGGATGCTCAAGAGCGATGTGAAGTATCGGTTTGTGATTGATATGGGGACGCTGAGGGGGTGAGACGCGCGCTCGGCCCCCCTACCACCTCTCCCGGCGCTTCGTTGGGAAGGGGCGGGAGAGCGCTGGGAGGGGACGGGAGAGCGCTACCGCATCGCGTCGCTTCTACGGGGCTTCGGAGAGTCGAAGAGTCGGACGTGAGTGGTCGCCACAATCATCGGCGTTGCCGCGTCAAGGCGAAGTAGTCGGAGTAGCGATGCAGAAGCCCTCACCTAGCCTCTCCCATGAAGCATGGGAGAGGTAGCGGAGAGGATGCGCCCGACACGGAGCGCGAGGACGACCGTTCGCTTCAGGCGCCCGTTCCGGGGGCGAGGTTCCTTCGGGACGTGTTCCACGGGTTGCGGTCGCCTGCTCGCGCGGACGCCCTTCACCCGTGGCTAGATTCGCTCGCCTCTTCGGGGCTTCGGAGCACGAGGCGCGGGCGCGGGCGATCGAATCCGGTAGAATTCCTCCCCATGGCGAGACTCGCCGAGGCCAAGCCGCACGGACACACGGCACGCACGATGCAGCCCTACGAATCACGCATCCCGTACGAAGCGAAGCGCATCGGCGCGGGGGCGATCTACTGCTCGGACGGGCGCATCGGCGAGCACTTCGACGACTTCCTGCAGAACGGGCTGGGGCTGCCGCGGTACGACCGGATCGCGCTGCCTGGGGGGCCGGCGTGCCTTGCGGGGCACCCGCAGGCGCACCTCGAGGAGCAGGGCGTCGTTGACGAACTCCAGTTCCTCGTCAAGGTGCACGGGCTCAAGCGCATCGTGCTGATCGCGCACCAGGGCTGCGCGTTCTACGGCGACCGGCTGGACCTCAAGGAGCCGCGCCTCGAGCGGGTGCAGCGGGCGGACCTGGTGCGCGCCGCGGCGTCGATCCATCGGGTGACGGGTGTGGGCGCGATCGACGCGTACTTCGCGCGACTCGATGCGGGGGCGGTGCGGTTCGAGGCGGTCGAGGTGTCGTGAGGGGCGGGCGGGGTACGCGCGGATCGCACGGACTTCGAAACGAAGTCCGTGGCACGGGGGGCGGGGCGCCAGCAGGCCGAGCCCCCTCTCCCGGTCTCGCGGCGCTCGACCACCCTCGCCCACCAGGGGCGAGGGAAAATCAAGTGAGGGCGCGACGCACGGGCTTCGAAGCGAAGGCCGTGGCACGGGGTACGGGGCTCTGA
>CAYVSR010000168.1:0-6477 GCA_964453125.1 uncultured Phycisphaeraceae bacterium
AGCCGAGGGCGACGTAGTCGCCGTCCGGGCGCGACGCCGCGTGGGCGGCGCGGATCTCCGCCATCTTCGCGTCGTCCGTCTCGAACCCGAAGGGCGGGTAGCACGTGCCGGCGATGCGCAGCGAGGGGAAGCGGCGTGTGAGTTCGGCCGCGGCGCCCTCGGCGGCGCCCTCGTTGCCGCCGAGCAGGAAGATCGACTTGCCGCGCTTCGCGCACGCCTCGCTCAGCGAGACCATGAGCGTCGAACCCGCGACGCGCTCGGGCAGGGGCTGGGCGCGCAGGCGGCTGGCCCAGATCAACGGCATGCCGTCGGCGACGAAGAAGGACGACTCGCGGATGAGGTCGCGGAAGTACGCGTCGCGCTCGTAGCGCCGGAGCACATCGAGGTTGATGGTGACCAGCCACCCGCCGCGCCCCGCGTCGAGTTCGCCCAGCACGTGGTCGATGCACTGGCGCTCGGTGACCGAGGCAAAGGGCGCGCTGCCCACGCGCACGCTGGGCAGCGCGGGGTAGGCGGGTCTGATGGCGGCGGCGGCGGTCACGCGGACATCCTCGCCGGTTCTGCCCCGCCCGGCGCGAGAGCCATGGCGACGGCAGGGGCGCGCGACGGGTTCCAGGCCCCGGCCTGCTCGGCGTTGACCTCGCGCGTGGCGGCGTCCTTGCCCTTCAGCAGGCAGCGCCATTGGTAGCGGCGCAGGAAGCGCCGGAATGCGAGGTCGGGGTAGCGGGGCTTCCGCTGCAGTGCGCTGCGGACGTAGCCCCACCACATGAGCGCGCCGCCGATGACGAAGGGCCTGCTGGCCATGCGGAAGATCGCGCTGGCCGTCATGTAGACGAGGCTTGTGCCCATGAACCACTGGCCGTAGCCGTGGCGCATCCGTCCGGTGCGGATGCTGACCTGCGAGGACCCCATCGGGCGCAGGTGCAGGAGGCGGAGGTCGGGCGAGTCGTCCCACGAGGCGGCGATCCAGCCGAGCATGCGGCAGCGGTGGCAGTCAATGCCGTCCCACATGACTTCGCGCACGAAGCCGCCGACCTGGCGGAAGCAGGGCACGCGGTAGAACTTGCTCATGCCGACGGAGTTCTCCGAGCCGCAGGGCTCGGGTTCGAGCGCGCCCTCGGGCGTGCGGACGAAGGGCTTGCCGCTGCAGGTGCCGCGGCGGGGCTCGGCCTCCATTCGTTCGATGAGGGTCTCGAAGTAGCGGGGCGGGATCTCGAGGTCCATGTCGAGCTTGCAGACGTAGTCAAACTCGTCGGGGTTGATGGAGGCGTAGCCCTCGTAGAAGGCGTCCACCACGCCGGGGCCGACGGCGCGCTTGCCGCGGTTGGCGCGGCGCAGCACGCGCAGATAGGGCATGCGCGCAGCCCACTCGTCGAGGATGCGCGGCGTGTCGTCGGTCGAGCCGTCGTCCACCACGAGCAGCAGAGCGGGGCGGACGGTCTGCGCGGCGAGGCTCTCGAGCGTGCGACGCATGAACGCGGCCTCGTCGCGGCAGGGGGCGATGAGGCAGTATCGGCGGCCTGGCGCGGTCAACCCTTGGCGCTCCACGTCTGCAGGCCGTGGGAGTCGAACGCGAACTCGACGATCTGGCCGCCGAGCTTCTCGAGCTCGCGGGCGATGGTGTGTTTCCTGTCGAACTCGCAGACAAAGAGCATGTACCCGCCGCCGCCGGCGCCGGTGACCTTGCCCCCGATGGCGCCGTGCTTCCGGGCGGTCTCGTACATCTCGTCGATGGTGGCGTTGGAGATGGGCCCGGCCATGCGTTTCTTGGATTCCCAGCCCTGGTGTAGGAGGTCGCCGAAGTCGCGGAGGCGGCCCTGCAGGAGGGCGTTCTTCATGGCGAAGGCGGTGGCCTTGAGTTCGTCCATGGCGGCGAGGACGTCGGGCTTCTTCTCGGTGTAGCCCTCGACCTGCTTGCGGATGATGTTGTCGCTCATGCGCGTGCGACCGGTGTAGCAGAGCAAGCACTGGTACTGAAGTTCGTTGATCACCTCGGGCTTGATGCGCAGCGGGTTGACCACGACGTGGTCCTTGCCGAACTCGATGAAGTTGAACCCGCCGAAGACGGCGGCGTACTGGTCCTGCTTGCCGCCGGCGACGCCGAGGTCCTTGCGCTCGATCTGGTAGGCCAACTCCGCGACCTGGTAGTCGGTGAGAGGGAGGTTCTTCCACTGGCGGAAGAGGCCGAGCATGGCGACGCAGAGGGTGGAGGAGGAGCCGAGACCCGAGCCGGGCGGGGCGTCGGAGTGCAGGAAGAACTCGAGGCCGCCCTTCTCCGTGCCGTCGCGCATGCGTTTGAACACGGCCTTGACGAGGTCGAGCGAGCCGTCGAACTCGAGCTTGTCGTCGTGCGCGTAGTTGGCGACGATGTCGTAATCGAGGGAGCGGACCTTGAGCCCGTCCTCGTTGGTGAAGCGCATGGAGGCGTAGGCGTACTTGTCGATGGTGACGCTGAGCACGGCGCCGCCGCGCTCGTCCATGTAGGGGCTGACGTCCGTGCCGCCGCCGGCGAAGGAGAGTCGGAGCGGGGCTCTGCTGCGGATGATCACTCGCGGCCTCCTGTGCGCTTGTCGGCCATCTGTTCTCGGACCCTGCGATAGCCCTCCGGCGTTCCGATATCGCCGAAAAACCCCTCGTGCCTGAAGGCCCAGACGGCGGCGCCCGCGCGGATGCACGCCGGGAACGCCTCATACTCGATCGACACCGGGCGCCCGGGCGCGACGTGGTCGAAGAACCGGGGCTCGAGGGCGTACACGCCGGCGTTGATCAGGGCGCCCGCGTCGGCGGGGTCGAGGGGGGCCTTCTCGCGGAAGCGCAGGATGCGCTCGCGCGCCGTGTCGAGTTCGAGCACACCGTAGGCCCCGGCGTCGGGCGGGCGGATGACAACGATGGAGCCCGCCGTTGAATGGCTCTGCTTCGCGCGCCTGGCGTGCTCGCGCCCGAAGGCGGCGTAGTCGAGCCCGGCGACGATGGAGTCGCCGTTGAGCGCGAGGAACGGGCCGGGGCGCAGCGCGGGTCGCGCGTGGAGCATCGCGCCCGCGGTGCCGAGCAGTTCCCGTTCGTGCGAGTACGCGATCTCGACGCCGAGGCGGCGCCCGTCGCCGAAGTGGGCCTCCACGGCGTCGGCCATGTGGCCGACGCAGAGCACGACGCGCGTGACGCCCGCGGCGCGGAGGTCTTCGATCTGGCGCTCGACGATGGGCTTGCCGCCGACGTCGGCGAGGCCCTTGGGCGTGTCGGCCGAGACGGCGCGGAACCGCGTGCCCAGCCCGCCGGCGAGGATCAGCGCCTGCTCGATGGCCGCTGCGCTCACGTGAACGCCTTCTCGACCGCTTCGAGCACGATGTGCATGATGAGCGTGTGGGCCTCCTGGACGCGCGCGGTCTCGTCGGACGCGACGATGACCTCGACGTCGCAGCGCCCCTTGAGCGGCCCGCCGCCCTTGCCCAGCAGCGCGACGGTCTTCAGGCCCCCGGCCTTCGCGGCGTCCACCGCGCGTTGGAAGCCGGCGCCGTTGCCGCTGGTCGAGAAGATCACCAGCACGTCGCCCTTCTGGCCCAGCCCCTCGACCTGGCGCGGGAAGAGCGCCTCGAAGCCGAAGTCGTTGGCGATGCAGGTCATCAGGGTCGGGTCGGCGCAGAGGCAGACCGCGGGCAGCGAGCGACGGTTGCCCTTGTATCGCCCGACGAGCTCCTCGCTCATGTGCAGCGCGTCGGCGGCGCTCCCGCCGTGGCCGCAGGTGAGGATCTTGTTCCCCGCGCGCAGCGCGTCCACCACGCAGCGGCAGACGGCGTCGATGCGCTCGGGCTGCTGCGCGAGCGAGGCCACGGCGGCGGCGCTGCGCTGGATGTGCGCGAGGATCTCTTCGCGGGGCAGGCTCATCGCACCGCTCCCTTCTTCTTGCTCGCGTAGCCGTCGGGGCAGGCGCTGTGCCACTTCCACGCCGTGGCGACGATCTGCCTGATGTCGGGGAACTTCGGCTTCCAGCCAAGGCGCTTCATGAGTTTGGCGGGGTCGGCGTAGAGGAACGGCGCGTCGCCCGGTCGCCGATCGACGACGTCGTAGGGGATCTTCTTCCCCACCACGGCCTCACAAGCGCGGATCACCTCGAGCACGCTGTTGCCCGAGCCCGTGCCGATGTTGAACACCTCGGCGGTGGTCGGCGTCGTCGCCTCGATGGCCAGGAAGTGGGCCTGCGCGAGGTCCTCGGTGTGCACGTAATCGCGGACACACGTGCCGTCGGGCGTGGGGTAGTCCGTCCCGAACACGACCAGCTTCTTGCGCTTGCCCTGCACGAACTGGAGGACGAGCGGGATGAGGTGCGTCTCGGGGTCGTGGTCCTCGCCGAAGAGGCCGTCCTCATCTGCGCCGGCGGCGTTGAAATAGCGCAGCAGCGTGAACCCGAGGCCGTAGGCGTGGGCGAAGTCGCGGATCATCCATTCGACGGCGAGTTTGGTGCGCGCGTAGGGCGAGCAGGGGTCCTGGGCGGACTCCTCGCTCATGGGCACCTTGGGGTTGAGGCCGTAGGTCGCGCAGGTGCTCGAGAAGAGCATGCGCTTGACGCCCGCCTCGCGCATGGCGTTGAGCACGCTGCACGAGCCGGCGATGTTGTTGCGGTAGTGGAACTCGGGGTTGTCGACGGACTCGCCCACGCTGGTGGCGGCGGCGAAGTGCATTACCGCGTCGATCTTCCACTCCTTCATGGTGCGCACGAGGAGTTGGGTGTCGAAGATGTCGCCGGTGACGAGACGCCCCTCGGGGACGGACTCGGCGTGGCCGATCGTCAGGTTGTCGAACGCGACGCCCTCGTGCCCGTGGCGCAGGAGGTAGCGCAGGCACGCGCTGCCCACGAAGCCCGCCCCGCCTGTCAGCAGAATCCGCATGTCGTTCCTTTCGCCCTCACCTGGTCAGATATTCGTTCGAGCGCCCGCGCCGGCGCCCGGTGCGCGGGAGAGTATCCACTGCGCCGCGTCGTACAGGTCATCGGCCACGTGGTCCGCCGCGCTTCCGGGGTCGCCCACGCTCGCCGCGTGCCCGGTCCGCACCAGCACCGTGGCGCGCACCCCCGCGTTTCGGCCGGCGAGCAGGTCGCTCAGCATGTCTCCCACCATCCAGGAGGCGCCGACATCCAGCGAGAGGTCGCGCGCGGCGCGGAGGAGCATGCCCGGCCCCGGCTTGCGGTCCGGGTGGTCCACGATGTCGCGCTGCGCGTTGGGGCGCTCGGTCGGCGGCGCGACTGGGCAGAAGTACCAGCCGTCGATCGCCGCGCCCTCCTGCGCCAGCTGGCGGACCATCTCCTGCTGCACCGCATCGACCTGCTCGAGCGTCGCCACGCCGCGCCCCACGGCGGACTGGTTGCTGACGACCACGAGGGGCAGCCCCGCGTCGCGCAGCAGCCGGAGCGCGACCGCCGCGCGGTGGATGAGGCGGACATCCCGCGGGTCGCGGATGTAGTGCACCTGCTCGATGATGGTGCCATCGCGATCGAGAAAGACGGCAGGCTTCATGCGCGCGCCTCGTGGCGCGCGGGCGCAGCGGACCCGACGCGTCGAAGCAGGCCGGCGCGGATGGCGTCGTCCGCCTTGGCGAGGCTCTCGGGTGTTCCGATGTCTCGGTGGTAGCCGGGCCACGCGAAGCCGCGCATCCGCCCGACAAAGCGGGGCAGGGCCTCGAAGCCGAGATCGAACGCCGCAAGGTCGGCGATTTCGCGGTAGGCGTCGGCGGTCAGTGCGTAGACGCCGGCGTTGGCGAGGTCGCTCTCGGGCTGCTTGGGCTTCTCGACAAACCGGATAACGCGCCCCTCGGCGTCGAGCGTGGCGATGCCCGACTTCTCAGGGAACTCGGCTCGGAACAGCAGCATGGTGAACGGGTCGGGGTGCGAGGCGTGGAAGCGCAGAAACTCGCGGAAGTCGAGATCGCTGAGGTTGTCGGCGTAGACGATGACCACGGTGTCGGCGTCGTCGGCCCAGGCGCGGGTGGCGTGCACCGTGCCGGCTGAGCCGAGCAGCGCGGGCTCGTAGGACTCCGTCACGCGGAAGGCGCCGGCGCGGTTCTGCGCCGCGATGTACGCGCGCACCTGCTCGGGCAGGTGGTGGGTGTTGATGAACACGTCGCGGATGCCGGCCTCGGCGAAGAGGTCGAACCAGTAGTCGAGCAGCGGCCGGCCCGCGATGGGCACGAGGCACTTGGTCACGCGATCGGTCAGCGGGCGCAGGCGCGTGCCCAGCCCGGCGGCGAGGAGCGCGACCTTGACGCGCCCGATCGGCTTGGCCGGCGTGTCGCGACCCGTGTTCACTTCCGAATGTCCCTGACCACGCCGAGCGCCGCCATCTGCTTGTTGGCGTAGTCGAGAATGGCGCCGACGTTCTCGGCGCCGCTGAGCCACGCCTTGTACGCCTCGACGCTCTCGTGGGCCGTTCGCGTGGGCTTCCAGCCCATGGCCTTGAGCTTGCTGACGTCGGAGAAGATGTGGCGGGT
>CAYVSR010000169.1:0-6462 GCA_964453125.1 uncultured Phycisphaeraceae bacterium
GTCCGCGGGCATGAGGTCGGGCGTGAACTGGATGCGCGCGAAGCGCAGGCTGAGGGCGCGCGCCAGGCTGCGGATGAGGAGGGTCTTGCCCAGGCCGGGCACGCCCTCGAGCAGGCAGTGGCCGCCGGCGAAAAGGCACGTGAGCACGCCCTCGACGATGGGCTCGTGTCCGACGATGGCCTTGGCGATCTCGGAGCGCACCGCGCTGAAATCTTCGCGGAAGCGCGCGATCGCGGCCTGAACCTCTTCCGGCGAGCGCGGAGCGGTTCGCGGCGCGCCGTGGGTTGCTTCTGGTTCGGGCATGGTGTCGCGGTGAAGCCGGAAGGGAATGGGCGTGGCAGGAATCGAACCTGCGACCTTACCCTTATCAGGGGTACGCTCTAGCCAACTGAGCTACACGCCCGCGACGCTCGGAAGCGAGCGGGCGGGAGTATAGCGAGGGCTCGCGCCGGGCGCGACGCGGGGGCGCCGGGCCGGCTCGGCGCCGGGACGAGCGGGCGGGTCGCGCGGTTCGGTGGGCAGAAAAAGGGGCGCGCTGGCGAAAGTGGGGGGGTTGGCTCGCCGATGACAGGCCCGCCTTCGGATCGCCATCGCCGTGACGCGTGGTCGGCCCGGTCCCTGTCTGTGCGGCGGGGCATTCGAGTCAGCGTGCGCGCAGCGATCGCCCCCTTCGAGCCCTCGAGGACGATGTCGAACCGCCGGTCAAACGCCTCTTCCAAGCCAGCACACACCAGCCGGGCACGGCGCGCTCAACGTGAGCCGTCGGGCGCCGGTGATGTCTCGCGCCGCGGGCGAAGCCGCGCGGCAGCGGGAACCCATAGGAGTCCCGAGCACATGTACGCCACTTCGAATTGCTTCCCCGGCATGTTCAATCCCTTCACGACCTCGAACTCGTTCGGCTTCAACCCCTTCTCGATGACCACCTCGCCCTTCGGCGCCACGGGCTTCTCGCCCTTCACGTCGCCCTTCGCCGGCTCGTTCCAGTCCCCCTGGACGACCCCGACGAACCCCGCGTTCAACGGCGTGAACTCCTTCAACCCGCTCAGCGCGCTCGGCGTCACGAGCGGCGTCGGCCCGGTCACGCCCTTCGGCGGTTTCAACCCCGTCTCGACGCTCAACGGCTTCAATCCGCTCTCGTCGTTCGGCGGCTTCAACCCGCTCTCGTCCTTCGGCGGCGTGAACCCCATCTCCGGCCTCGCCGGGTTCAACCCCACCTCGATCCTGAACACGCTCAACACGCTCCAGGCGCTCAACACGATCAACCCCTTCTCGTTCACCAACTCCACGCCGTGGTCCAACCCGCTCAGCGGCCTGACCCCGTGGAGCGTCAATGGCCTCACCAGCCCGGTCTCGAACCCCTGGACGGGCCTGCCGATCAACACCTACGGCCTCGCCGGCGTGCCGACCTTCGGCAGCCCCGTCCTCGGTCAGCCCTTCAACACGCAGGTCGTCCCCACGACCGGCGCGACGATCGGCCAGCCGACCGTCAACGGCGTGCGCGTCGGCGGCGTGCAGACGCAGCCGATCAACGGCCAGCCGATCCAGAACATCGTGAACACGACCTCGCCGATCAACGGCGCGCCGTCGTTCAACCCGATGGGCCTGATCAACCCCCAGTTCACTTACCTCCCCGGCTACAACCCCGTCGCGACGATCTCGCCCTGGATGACCATGCCCGGCATGTTCAACCCGATGACCCCTTGGGGCTTCAACCCGATGCTCGGCCTCACGGCCCAGCCCTTCGGCGTCTCGCCGATCTCGAACGTCGTCGGCGTCACCGCCAACGGCCAGCCGATCGTGAACCCCACGCTCTGCCGCGAAGCGGCCTGATGCGATAGCGCGGCGCGAGGGCGCAGCGCCGATCGACTCTTCTGGGATGTTGCACGGTGGCGGGTCCTGCTCGGGCCCGCCGCTTTCTTGCGCGCATCAGGCGCGCCGGCGGCGCGAGGCGAGCGGCGCCAGCGCGAGGAGCGCGAGTGAGCCCGGCGCCGGGACGACGTGCAGGGCGATGCGGCCTCCGACGTAGACCGGCACGAACGCCTTGCCCGGCGCGAACGCCAAGCCCTCGAAGTCGGCGAAGGCGCCGACGATGGCGGCGGCGGAGACGATCTCGAACATCGAGCCGAGCGCCGCGTCGAAGCCGGGCGCCGTGTTGATACGGAGCGAGCCCGCCGCGGCGCCGGGGCCGGTCGGATCGAACACGAGGTTGCCGGAGGCGGTGAAGCGGTCCCACGAGGCGGCGGACGCGAAGTCGATGATGAGCGAGGCGGTGTCGGTCAGGGTGGCGTCGCCGCTGACGTGCATCTGGCCGACGGAGGCGCCGGGTGTGATGTCTCCGGCGAAGCGGGTGTCGGCGCCGATCATGCCGCTGCCGCCGACGGCGCCGCGGGCGTCGAGGGTCGCGTCGGGGTGGGCGAACTCGATGACGCCGCCGTTGAGGAGGTTGATGGCGCCGCCGGTCTGGACGAGGCCGCCCGCGCCCTGGATGCGGAAGATGGCGTCGTCGACGCGGATCTCGCCGTCCTCCATGCGGACGTCGCCGGTGGTGGTGAGGATGGACTGGGCGCCGCCCGGGCCGTCGACGGTCGCGCGGGGGCCGACAACGACCTTGCCGCCGGCGCCCCTGAGCAGGAACGGCGAGACGGGGTTGGTGATGGTGAGTTCGCGCCCGGCGCGGATGCCGAAGATGCCGTCGTCCACGGTGGCGAGGCCGGCGAAGGCGTTCTGGCCCGAGCCGTTGAGGATCTGCGAGGAGGCGCCGTCGAGGATGACGTCGGAGCCGGCGCCGACGGTGGAGACGTCGGCGTTGTCGGCCTGGAGCGTGCCGCGGACGGTGATGCCGGCGTTGTTGAACGTGCCCGTGGGCGTGATGTTGAGGAGGCTGGAGCCGGCCTTGACGCGGAAGGTGGTTCCTTCGCCGACGGTGAGCGAGCCGCCCGCGGCGACGTTGGTGTCGCCGCCGGTGACGAACGAGACGGCGTTGGCGGTGGTGAGTTTGCCGGTGGCGCCGATGGTGTTGGTCTGCGTCGCGGACTGGAGCAGGGCGTTCTGGTCGAGTTCGTTGACCAGCGCGCCGGCGCCGTCGAGGGTCACGTCGGCGTTGAGCGTCGCGACATCGGCGCCGGTGAACTTGAAGGCGCCCTTGAGGTTGTAGACGCCCTCGGTGAGGGTCTTGGTGGCGCTGTTGAACGAGTGGAAGGTGGAGCCCGCGTTGACGGCGAGCGTGGACCCGGCGCCGACGTCGACTGTTCCGCGGTTGGTGAAGTCGCCGGCGGTGGTGAGGCTGCGCGTCATCTCGAGAGCGAGGCGCCCGCCGGTGTCGTTGGTGTCGAGCGAGCCGGTGAGGGCGGTGAAGGCCGAGCCTGCGCCCGAGAGGGTGATGTCGGCGCGGTTGACCTTCACGGTCTGCGCGGCGAAGTCGAGTGTGGCGCCGCTCAGTACGCGCCACTTGCCGCCGGTGAGGGTCTCGGTGGCGCTGGTGTAGTTGGAGACGGTGTCGGCGCGGAGCGTGCCCGCGGCGGCCTCGATGACGCCGGTGGCGGCGTCGTTGGTGAGCGTGACGCCGTTGATGTCGGTGAGGCCGGCGCTGGCCTTGCGCAGCGTGCCTCGGTTCTCGAACGTGCCGGTGTGCCCCGGCATGACGAGGCCGAGGGTCTGCGCGTTGTTGATGGTGAACGTGGTGGAGGCGCCGTTGAGGATGCGGGCGCCGAGGCCGAGCCGGATGGCGCCGGCGGTGGCGGCCCAGTCGGCGGTGGAGCCGCCGTGGCCGACCTCGACGTCGCAGACTTCCGTGGCGAGCGTGCTGTTGTAGTGAACCGCGCCGTTGGCGTTCACCTGGCCCACGTGCATGAGAGCCACGTTGGCGCCGCCGAAGGTGAGGTCGCCCGACGCGGTGATGGGGTCGACGTGGGTGACGGCGGCGTCGGCGAAGGACGCGGCGCCGGCGATCGACAGGCCCGAGCCGGCGCTTCCGACGACGGCCGCGTTGGCGTGGGTGTAGGCGCCCGTCAAGGTGAGCGTATTGCCCGCCAGGTCGAGCGTGGCGTCGGCGGAGTCGAGCAGCAGGTCGGTGATCGTGAACGCGCCGTCAAGGGAGACGATGTAGGGAGCGCCCGTCGCGCTGATGCCGACGTTGAAGGTGTTCGGGCCCGCGTTGTTGGGCACGACCATCGGGTTCCAGAACGCCGACGTTCCCCAAGCGCCGCTGGCGGCGGTGGCCCAAGTGACGGAGGTTTGGCGGGCGCAGGCCTCGCCGCAGCAGAGCGCGAGCGGGAGCGCGGCGGCGGCGCGGAGCGCGGACGGAGACCCGAACCGGCGCGAAACATGCGTCATGAAGACTCCCTCTCGTGCGATCAAACGGCCGCCTTGGTGGCCCCTGGCAGCCTTCCATGTGCGGGAGGGCGGCCCGACTCCTTGTGTGCCAGAAGGTACCGCGCCGGGGGGCGGCGGGTCAATGGATTCTCGCCGGAATTGGTGCGCAAGCCTCGGTCGGGCTTTGAGTTAGACGCAAGGGCACGGCGCTGAGCGCCGGGGAGGCGGCGCTAGCGGGAGGCCATCCGCTCGCGGCAGGCCGCGAGGGCCCTTTCCGTCTCCTTGAGCGCCGGGTCTTTCTCAGACAGGACGCCTTCGTCCCGAAGGGTGGTGAACTGCTCGAGGGCCTCCGCGAGGAGGGCCTCGGCGGACCGGAGGCGTGCGGGGTCCGGGGCCTGGGCGTCGGCGGGACCGGCGAGCAGCGCCTCGACCTCGCCGGACTTGAACAGGCCGTTGGCGAGGTCCCGTCGGTGGCGCTGGATGGGATCGGTCTGGAAGGTGTCGCGACGGAGGACGAGGGAGCGGTCGAATGTGTCGCGGGCTTCGGCGAGCAGGCCGAGTTCCCGCTGGGCGTTGCCGACCTTGTTGAGGCAGATGGCCTCGTCGCGCTGAGCTTCGAGGTTGCCCTCGTCCGCCGCGCGCAGGGCCCGGGCGATGGCGAGGGCGCGCTGGTAGGACTCAAGCGCGAGGCGCTGCTCGTCGGCGGCGCGGTCAGGCAAGAGGCCGGCGCGCTCGGCGGAGACCTGACCGATGGTTTGGTGGGCGAGCCAGCGGTCGCGCGAGAGTTCGGCGTCCTGCGGGCGCGAGGCGGCGAGGCGGTCGAAATCGGCGAGCGCCGCACGAGCGAGCTCGGCGGTCTCGGTGAGGCGCTCGGCGCACTGCGGGGAGGCGCGGTCGGCCTGGGCGGCGGCGATGGCGAGCATGGCGCGATCGTGGCCGATGACGGCGAGCATGCGCGCGGCGCGGGCGTCGGAGGCGTCGGCGTCGAGGAGTGATTTCCACGCCTCCGCCGCGCGGGCGTACGCGCCGAGGGCGTGCGCGGCGTTGTCCTGGGCGGTTTCGCCGGAGGCGGGGCTCTGAGCGCAGGTGAGCCAGACGTCGCCGATGGCGGTGAGCGCCTGGGCGCGCGAGCGTTCGCGGTCGCGACGCTCGGGGGCGTCGGCGGCGGTGAGCGCGACGGCGCGCTCGGCGGCGCCGAGGGCGGCCTGTCGCTCGGCGAGGCTCTCGGCGTACTTGCGCTGGTTCTGCAGGGCGACGGCGGAGCGCGCGAGGCTCCGGGCCATGTCCACGTGCGAGCGCGGATCGGCGGGCAGGCGGGCGAGCAGCGCCTCGCGGATGCGCCGCGCGGACGCGAAAGACTCGGCGGACTTGCTGGTCTCGCCCAGGCGCGCCATGAAGAGGCCGCCCTGCAGGTCGCCGACCTTGTCGTGGGCGTCGGCGATCTCGCGGAGGAGGTCCGGGTCGGCGGTGGCGGGGTCGGCGCTGGCGGGGGCGAGGCGGACGAGGTACTCGCGGGCTTCCTTGAGGATGCGCTCGCGGGCGCGCGTGGCGCCGCGGAGGGGGCGGATGTCCGCCTCGAAGTCGACGATGAAGGTCCGCGCGAGGGAGCGGACGGCGGCGAAGTTGGCCTCGGCGGCGCGCCGCTGCTCGGCCTCGGCGGAGCGTGCGGAGGTCTCAGACGCGAGGGACTCGCGCGCGGACCGTTCGGCGACGGCGGCGCGCCGGTAGAGCGCCGTCATGGTGATCGCGAAGGCGACGAGCAGCACGAGGAAGGACGCGGCGACGGCGACGGGCACTCGGTGGCGGTTGAGCGTTTTCGTGATGACGTACCAGCCCGAGTCACGCTTGGCCTCGATGGGCTCGCCGCCGAGGTAGTGGCGGATGTCGCGCGCGAGTTCGCCGCCGGACTGGTAGCGCCGGTCGCGCTCCTTGGCGAGGCACTTGAGGACGATGGTCTCGACCTCGTTGTTGATCTGCCGGCGGACGGCGCTTGGTCGCGCGGGGTCGGCGCGGAGGATGTTGTCGAGGACGTCGCGCATGTTCCCGATCACGCGGTAGGGGAACTGCCCGCCGGTGAGCATCTGGTACAGGATCACGCCGAGCGAGTAGACGTCGGTGCGGAGGTCGATCTTGCCGGGGGCGCCCTCGGCC
>CAYVSR010000170.1:0-6438 GCA_964453125.1 uncultured Phycisphaeraceae bacterium
GCGGGCCGTTCGTGCGGGTCGGCGCGCTGGCGGCGGCGGCCGGGATCGAGCCCCGCCCCACGCTCACCGTAAAGCAAAGCCGCGAGCTCGCGAGCACCGCGGAGCATGTCGGCTACTGCCTCGAGCCCGACCCCCGCATCACCGGCGCCGCCTACCCGTGGGACCAGCTCGTCGCCGTGTTCCTCCGGATGGACGAGACCCAGCCCGACGTCCCGCGCTACGCCGGAGCGGCCTGCATGCTGCAGCTGGGCATGTCGATCGCCGCCGCGGATGGAGACGCGGCCGAAGCCGAGACAGCGATCGTGACAAGTAGTATCGATAGCTCGTTCCATCTGACCGACCACGAGCGCAGACGCCTTGAGGCGCTCCGCGACCTCCTCACGAAGACCGGCGCCGATGCGGGCGGGCTCGCCAAGCGGCTGCAAGAGTCGCTCCGGCCCGAGCAGCGGGCCTCGGTCGGCAAGCTGCTCGTCGCGATCGCGGGCGCGGACGGGCGTGTGTCGAACGCCGAGGTCAAGTCGCTCCGCAAGGCCTACCGAACGCTGGGGCTGGAGCCCTCGGCGCTCGACCAGACCCTCGCGGGCATCGCGGCCGGGCCGACGGACGAGCCCGTGACCGTGCGCCCCGCGAGCGCCGGGGCCGGGCGCTCCGAGCGCATCCCTCCTCCGCCGGGCGGGGAGGTTGGCGCGGGCGTCGCAGAACTCAGGCTCAACCGCGCCGCCGTTGCGGCCATCATGGCCGAGACGAGAGAGGTCGCCGAGCTCCTCGCAAAGGCGATGAACGTCGAAGAGACTGAGGAGCCGTCGACCGACGAGAGCGCGCCGGCGTCCGTCGCGCGCCCAGGAAGTTCAACACTCCCGCCCAGTGGCACGAAGTCGGCGCCTCCGAATGCTCCAACGTCCGCCCTGTCCGGGCTCGCGGCCCGCTACCAGCCGGTGCTCGCCGAGTTGCTGACCCGCGACATCTGGTCGGCGGCGGAAGCCGCAGAGATGGCCCGGCGCCATGGGATGCCCGTGAGCGGCGCGATCGAGGCGATCAACGACTGGGCCCTCGAATCGACCGGCTCTCCGCTGCTCCACGAGGACGGGGACCAGCTCGTGCTGGACCGGACCGCCCTGCCGTAACCTATTAAGAGAGGCGCCCGTGGACCCCATCGCCAAGAAGGTCACCCCCAAGGAACGCGCGGCCATCCTGGGCTCGCTGAGCGCGGGCGTCGTGCCCGGCATCGGGCTGCGCCACATCCAGGTCGGCCGCAAGGACGAGGTCGCGGCGCTGCTCTCGGACCTCGCGCGGGTGGAGCAGGGCGGCTCCGCGGTCCGCTTCGTGGTCGGGCGGTTCGGAGCGGGCAAGAGCTTCTTCCTCAATCTCGTGAAGGCCGTCGCGCTCGAGCGGAAGTTCGTCGTGCTCTCCGCCGACATCACCACGCAGCGCCGGCCGCACGGCTCGTCGGGCGAGGGCCGCGCGCTCTTTGGCGAGCTGATGAAGAACCTCGCGACGCGCGGCAAGCCCGAGGGGGGCGCGCTGGCCAACCTCGTCGAGCGCTGGGTCTCGGAGGTGGCGCACGAGGTGAAGGACGCCGGGGGCACGGACGAGGACGTCGAGAAGCGTCTCGTTGAGCTCTGCAAGCCGCTCTCGGACCTCGTCAACGGGTACGACTTCGCGACCGTGCTCACGCGCTGCCACCGGGCGTTCCTCGCGGGCGACGACGCCCAGCGCACCGCGGCGCTGCGTTGGCTGCGGGCCGAGTACTCGACCAAGACCGAGGCCCGCAAGGAGCTCGACGTCAGGAGCATCATCGACGACAGCTCGTTCTACGACTATCTGAAGCTCATGGCCGCGTTCGTGCGCATCGCCGGGTACGCGGGGCTGCTGGTCAACGTCGACGAGCTGGTTGTGCTGTCCCACCGCCTCCAGAACAAGATCGCCAGGAACAACAACTACGAGGCCCTCCTGCGGATCATCAACGACTGCCTCCAGGGGGGCGTCGAGGGGCTGGGGTTCGTGTTCGGCGCGACGGATGAGTGCGTGTTCGACAAGCGCCGCGGGCTCTTCAGCTACGAGGCGCTGGAGACGCGGCTCGCCTCGAACCGGTTCGCCACCGGCGATCTGGTCGACCGCTCGGGGCCCGTGCTCAAGCTCGACAGTCTCACGCCCGAGGACTGCTACGTGCTCCTCCTCAACATCCGCGCGGTGCACGCGGGAGGGGATCCGGCGAAGTCGGTGCTGCCCGAGCCCGCGGTGGAGGCCTATCTGACCGACTGCCAGCGTCGCATGGGGGCGACCTACTTCCAGACGCCGCGCGAGACGGTCAAGGACTTCGTCGGCCTGCTCAGCGTGCTGGAGCAGAACCCCGGCGCCGACTGGAAGGCGGTTATCGCGGGCATCACGACCGATCGGGCGCAGACCGTGGACCCGAGCGAGGCCGCGGCCGATGGCCCCGACGATGGCGCCGATGACCTGGCGACCTTGAAGCTCTGAGCATGCCGACCGATGCGCCCGATCCCGGAGCAGCGCCGCCCGGCCACGAGGCGTTCTCACTCCTCGCGCGGGGCGTGCAGCATCAACTCTGGCGCATGAAGTGGACCGAGCTCCGCCAGATCCAGACCGACGCGATCAAGTCCGTCATGCTCCGTGATGGCCACCTGATCATCGCGGCCGAGACGGCGAGCGGGAAGACCGAGGCGGCGTTCCTGCCGATCCTCTCCCGGATCAGCGAAGAACCGCTCGGATCGGTGCGGGCGCTCTATGTCGGGCCGCTCAAGGCGCTGATCAACGACCAGTTCGCGCGCGTCGAGGACCTCTGCGGCCACCTCGACATGCCAGTGCACCGGTGGCACGGGGACGTGGGCGACACGCAGAAGCGGCGCCTCGTCGAGGCGCCCGGCGGCGTGCTGCTCATCACGCCCGAGTCGATCGAGTCGCTCTTCGTGAACAGGTCGTCGAGCCTCATGGCGCTCTTCGGCGGGCTACGGTTCGTCGTCGTGGACGAGCTCCACTCCTTCCTCGGGAGCGACCGCGGCCTCCACCTGCAGAGCTTGCTCTCGAGGCTCGCGCTCCTGCGGACGGCGGCGCAGAAGGACGCGCAGCCCTTCCGGCTGGTCGGCCTCTCGGCGACGCTGGGCGACTTCGACGTGGCGCGCCGTTACCTTGCGCCCGACGAGCCCGACAGGGTCGAGATCATCCGCGATCAAGGCAGCGGCAAGGAGATCAAGTACCGGATCCACTGCTACGAGCCGGAGGCGCCCCCGGCCTCGCCCCCACCCCCGAGGCCAGTCGAGGACGACGCCGCGCCCGACGGGACGAACGTCGTCGAGCGGCGGATCGCCGCCGACATCGTCGGCCACTTCTCGGGGAAGGCGGGCCTCATCTTCGCCAATGCCAAGAGCGACGTCGAGGTCTACGCGGACCTGGCCAACGAGACCGCGCGGGAGCGTTCTTTGCCCGAGTCGTTCCTCGTGCACCACGGCTCGCTCTCGAAGGAGATCCGCGAGGAGACCGAGCAGGAGATGAAGAGCGGGCGGGCGATGACGACGTTCTGTTCGAGCACGCTGGAGATGGGCATCGACATCGGGTCCGTGGCGGTGGTCGGGCAGATCGGCCCGCCGTGGTCGGTGGCCTCGCTCGCCCAGCGCCTGGGCCGCAGCGGTCGCAAAGAGGGTCAGCCCCGCGTTATGCGGATGTACGTCGAGGCCAGCCCGACCAACGCGGACAGCGATCTGCTCGATCCGCTCCAGCTCGATCTGGTGCAGGCGATCGCGCTCACCGAGCTCATGCTCCAGAAGTGGGTCGAGCCCCCGAACGCGTCCGGGAGCGACCTCAGCACGCTCTCTCACCAAATCATCAGCGTGATCGCGCAGACCGGCGGCATGCGGGCCGATCGCCTCCACGATCGGCTCTGTGTGCGCGGCGCGTTCCGCTCGGTGGACACATCTCTCTTCGCGGCCCTGCTGCGATGCCTCGCGGCCAAGGAGGTGGTCGAGCAGACCCCCGAGGGTGATCTCATCCTCGGCCTCGCGGGCGAGCGCATCCGGGCGCACAAATCGTTCTACGCCGTGTTCCCGACGCCCGAGGAGTACCGGATCGTCCACGATGGCAAACAGATCGGCGCCCTGCCGATGGAGGGCGTCCCCGCCGAGAACGACCACCTGCTCTTCGCCGGTAGGCGCTGGCACGTGGTCGGCGTTGATCAGGAGCGGCTCGAGATCCTCGTGATCCCGGCCCGCGGGAAGAAGCGGCCGATCTTCCTCAGCGGAGCGGGCGCGGTCCACACCCGCGTCCGCGAGAAGATGCGAGACACGCTCCGCGGCGCGGATCGGCCCGTGTACATCGACGAAACGGCCGCGGCGCTGCTCACCTCGGCGCGGCAGTACGCGGCGCGGCTGGGCGTGCTCGACGCGCCGCTGCTCGACACCGGTGGGAAGTCGTCGGTGTGGTTCCCGTGGGCGGGGACGCGGGTCCAAGGCCTGCTGAGCGCGATGCTCCGGACGCGAGGCGTCGAGGCTAGCTCGTGGAGCGTCGCGATACGAGTCCCCGCGCCAATCTCGGCGCTCAAGGATGCGCTGCGGCAGATAGCGGCTTCACCGCCGTCGGCGGCAGAACTGGCGCCATACGCGTCGCAGCAAGCTTCACGGAAATACGACTGGTTGTTGGACGACGAATTGCTAGCAGCTACGGGTGGATGGAGCGATGGCGAGTTGGTTCATGGGACTGAGTCGGTGGAGCAAGCGATCGCATGAACGTGCCCCGCCCTGGGATCGCGACTACGAGGTGATGAAAGACATGGGCTAGTGGCCTGTCAGCGACGACCCGAACTGTCCCCATAGGAGGTCGAACAATCTGGCCCGGGGTTGCCAAGAGGCGGTGCGGCACGTGTTGAGTCAAAAGCGGCCGTACTCGACGATCCGGCCTTAGTATGCTGCCGAGTACGAATGACCAACGTTGCTGCTGCCAACCCGCTTGCCGAACTTCACGCGATGCTCTCGGCCTCGAAGGCGAACTACGACGCCTGCATCAGCCATGTTGACCATGCGCACACATGTACTGGTGTGAGAGCAACTACTCGACTGCATCATCTGCGGTTTGATCCGGACGGCCAGCCAAAGGTCGATGCATTAGCGAAATGTCTCGCCGAGCACATCATGGAATACACGGTCGCAGCTCGCAATCGTCCGGTGCTCCGAACTACACAAGAGATGGCGGCCTTCCACAACGCAGCGCGAAGGCTCTTTCGATCAAACGCAATGGCTCGCGGCGCGGTCGATCGTTCGGGCGAGGCAGGCGAAATGCTGCTGTACTTCCTTCTGGAAGCCGTGCTTCAGGCGCCGCAAGTGGTTGCGAAGGTAGAGCTAAAGACAAGTCCGGCCATGGAGGTACATGGATCCGATGGCATTCACATGCGGTGGGACTCCGTGGACCAGGTAGTGGACGTCTTCTTCGGCGAATCCAAGCTCTATACCAACGTCGGTGACGCCCTCGCGAGTGCATTCGCCAGCATTGAGACCTTTCACGCCCGAGGAATGCGCGAGCACGAAATTGCAATGGTGACGAGACATTTCAAAGGTGCTGATGACAATGTTCGACGAGCGGTTGCAGAAATGCTCGACTCAGGCAGGCCTGCCTCAGGAGCGAGGATCAATCATGCGTGCCTGATCGGATATGACTGGCAGAACCTAGGTCATACGCCCACAACAGCGTTGGCCGCTTTGGAAGCCGAATACCGACGACAGTATCTCGAGGATGCTCCGCGACTGCACAGGCTGCTTCAGGTTCGATTCGATGACTGCGAACGAAGGCAGTACGGATTTGAGGTTTTTTTCCTACCATTCACAAGCGTGCAGGCATTCCGAGATGCGTTCAGCCGCGCGATGGAGTGAGCCGCATTGAGTCCGGACTCTCTGCCACTGACGTCGGAGACTGAGCCGCCTTGGTTTGAGGGTTTGTTTCGGAAACTCCTAATTGCTGACGTTGCCGCACAACTTCCGCCAGACTCGACTGCCGTTGTGCCGGTGATCTCCGATGATGACGCTAGAAGGCTTCTGGGGCGGGCGTCGGTCTTGTCGCTCTTGGGTGAGCAGCCTGAGTGTGCCTATGAAGTCGCTACTCGGCTTGTCGAGTTGTTCGAGCATCGCATTCCGGGATTGGTCTCTGCCGCCGACATCATCCTTTCCCGAATTGGCAATTTCCCAAGTCGCCGGCTACTTCGCCGACGTTGGGCAGGTGGGGAGGACAGCATCCCTGAAGCCCCCGCACGATTGGGGCTGGAACGCATTGCTCGGGAGATTGAAAATACCGTTGAGGGTTCGGATGGGCGGTCGTTAGCGGTTACGGACTTTCAGCAAGAGCTTCTAGAGGCACTCCAGTCGGGACCGTCAATCAGCGTGTCGGCGCCGACGTCCGCAGGCAAGTCATTCATTCTTGGACTTGACCTAATCCGACGCC
>CAYVSR010000171.1:0-6400 GCA_964453125.1 uncultured Phycisphaeraceae bacterium
AGCGGGGAGCGCGGGATTGATCGTGAGCGTTGGCGTCGTCGCGCCCGTAATGCTCCCGCCGTTCATGAGCGGGACGCCGTTTCGACGCCAGTGGTAGGTAAGGGTGGCGTTGCCGGACGCCTCCACCGAGAACGATGCGGCGGCTCCTAAGGAAGCGCTGGCGTCGGCTGGCTCAACGAGCACGTGAGGCGCTCCGACGTTCCCAAACTCCCACGTGTCATCGAACGAGGCGGGAGCCCCCATACTGTTCGGCCGTCCGCCGAAAACCACGACGCGGTCGCGAACGGCATCGTACGCCATCGCGTGATCCATCCGGGGTGCGGGACCGGCAGGGCCTGCCCCCAGTGCTTGAATCCACGCAGACCCATCAAATGCCCAAGTATCCGCGAGGCCGATGCCCGCCCCTTCAACGTTGCCCCCAAAGAGCACTACGCGCTGGCGTAGGGCGTCGTAAGTCATCGAATACCTATCGCGTGCCGGAAGTGGTCCGGTTGCCGAAACGGGCGCCCACGAAGATCCATCCCACTCCCACGTTTCCTGCAACGCAGGGTTCATGAAGTTGCGATACAGGAGGGCCACGGTTTTCGCGCGCGCCGCATCGAACGCGACGGCCACCATGGTGTTATTTGGGGGTATGGCGCTAGGGACCGCCGTGCGCTTCTGCCAGTCTGCGCCATCCCATTCCCACGTCTGATGGTTGGGCAACACCAAGACGGCTACTCCACGATTCGAATCGAATGTCAGGCCGTGTCCGTTTGAAGAGTACGGCGGTGGCCCGCCAATCGCTCGGAGCGTCCATCCTGCGCCATCAAGACTCCAAGTCTCTCTCGCGCCGCTTGGCAGATTGCTGACGAAGAGCATCATCGATTGTCGCACCGTGTCGTACGTCATGGCATCGCCGTAGCCCGGCGCAGGCCCCGCTCCCACGCGGAACGACCACGCCGCACCATCCCATTCCCAGGTCTCTCCGAAGAGGATTCCCCCGTCTTGACCACCGAACAGCACGACGACCCCACGATCCGAGTCGAAAGCCATCGCGGACCCCCACCGGGCAGCGGGACCCAAGGCGGGTCGCTGCTCCCACCGGACGCAATTCTGTGCCCGCGAAGCATCGCTCGCGATGAACAATCCGAGCACAAAGAACGACAGGCCGGTGAAAAATCGCATGGATGCGCCTCCGTTGTCCCTCACAGTGTCTCGCGCCGGTACGCCTGCGCCAAGCCAAATCTGCCCCGCTCCGGCTGTCGGGGAATCCGAGACCAGCCCGTCCGCGAGCCAGCTCGAACGACCGAACCGTTGTCGAAGCAGATCTCGTGTGTTGCGGTTGGTCGGGATCGGCTACCTTTTCGCCAATGCGAGCCGAGATTCTTGGGGCACTCCGAACGTTTGCTGACGCCGTCAAGGCCAAAGTCTCCGCCAACGCCGAGGGCGAGGCCGAGGCGCAGTTATCCGGCCCAGTATCTTCGCTACTCGAAGCGATCGGCAAGATTGTCCACCGCAAGATTGTCGCCAAGGCCGAATCGCGGCTCGGCGATCGCCTTGGCATTCCGGACTTCGGGTTGGTCGTTGATGGCGCGCTCAATGGCTACGTTGAACTAAAAGCGCCCGGTCGGGGGGCGGACACGGCCCGCTACCGAGGCCGTGACAAGGCTCAGTGGGACCGCTTCAAGTCGCAGCCGAACATCCTGTACACCGACGGCAACGAGTGGTGCCTATATCAATCGGGCCTGTCCGCCGAACGCCTCCTCGTGCTCAGCAAGGACATCACGAAGCACGGCGCAAAGGGCGTCATCGATGCGGACGGGGAGTTGTTCCGCTCCATCATTACCCGTTTGCTCGCGTGGCAGCCGATCGTTCCCGAGAAGCCCAAGGAACAGGCCGAACTGCTGGCCCCGCTCTGTCGCTTGCTGCGAGACGACGTTGCAGACGCCCTGCATGATCCCGAATCGCCGTTGGTAGGACTCGCCGCTGATTGGCGCGAGATTCTCTTCCCTGATGCATCGGATGACCGATTCGCAGATGCCTACGCTCAAACGGTCACGTTTGCGATCCTTCTCGCACGGTCGGAAGGCGCCGATGTGTCGGACGTGGCCAAGGCCGCGGCCACACTAGAAGCGGGACACACGTTGCTCTCGCGGGCGTTGCAAGTCCTTACCGACGCCAAGAGCAGAGCCGAGATTGAGCCCTCGCTGGCCTTGATCCAGCGCGTTATCAACGCCTTTCCCAAGGGCGCGATGCAGCCTGGGGCGGGCGGAACGAAAGGCAGCAACGAAGACCCTTGGCTCTACTTCTACGAGCACTTTCTCGCCGCGTACGACCCCAAACTGCGCAAGGATTTGGGCGTCTACTACACACCGGTCCAAGTGGTCAAGTGCCAAGTGGCCTTGGTAGACGACCTCTTGCGGAACACGCTGAATAAGCCCGGCGGTTTCACACACAAGGATGTGGTGACGCTTGACCCGGCTGTAGGCACAGGCACCTATCTGCTCGGCGTAATCGATCACGCGCTGGGCGAGGTGAACCAAGCGCAGGGCGCAGGAGCGGTCGCGGCAAAGGCCGCAACGCTCGCCGCGAACATCTATGGCTTTGAATTGATGGCTGGCCCGTACGCCGTCGCGGAGTTGCGCCTCACACGCGCCCTCATGGATCGGGGCGCACAACTACCATTCATCGACAGCAGCAAGCAGGAGCGAGGTCTCGGCCTTCTGCTCGCGGATTCGCTCGAATCTCCGTTTGGAAAGCCTCCGCGCCTCCCGGGCTACTTCGACCCGATCACCAAGCATCACATTCGGGCGTTGGAGATCAAAGATAGGAAATCGGTGATCGTTTGCATCGGCAACCCACCGTACGACCGTCACGATGCTGTCGAGTATGTCGGCAAGAACATTGCGATAAGCGATCGAGCGCGGACGGGCGGGTGGGTCCGTTGGGGCGGTGACGAAGCCACCCCCAAGCCCGACGAAGCGATCCTCTCCGCGTTCATCGAACCGGCAAAGATCGCCGGTCACGGCGGCGACCTCAAGAATCTCTACAACCTGTACGTATACTTCTGGCGCTGGGCGATGTGGAAGGTCTTTGAGCAGCCCCCGATGCTGGACAGCGGCAAGCGGGCGACCAAGGGCGACAACGCGGGGATCGCTTCCTTTATCACCGCCGCCAGTTACATCCGAGGCGACGCGTTTGTGGGGATGCGCGAATTGCTCCGGCGGCTGTGCCATGAAGTCTACATTCTTGACCTCGGTGGCGAGGGGCGCGGCACGCGGCAAGATGACAACGTCTTCAACATCCAGACTCCAGTAGCGATTTGCATCGCTGTGCGGAAAGGCAAGAAGGACTGGAAGACGCCGGGCGCCGTGAGCTACGTGAGAGTTCATGGGTCGCGTGAGCAGAAGTATTCCACACTTGGTGCGGTCCGGTCGTTCGCGGATCTGAAGTGGAAGGCCTGCCCGACGGAGTGGCACGCCCCATTGAGACCTGCTGGCACGGGGCCGTACTTCCAATGGCCCTTGCTTACCGATTTGATGCCTTGGCAACAAGGGGGCATGAAGGTGGGGCGCCTTTGGCCGATTGCCACGGACCAAGATTCGTTGAAGCGCCGTTGGAAGACGCTCACGATGGCAGGACCGTCCGACCGCGAGACTCTGTTCAAGAATTCACCAACCGGGCGTAAGATTGGCGATGCGCCCAAGCCGCTCAGGCGTGACGGAGAACGGCTTGCAGCGATTGCCAAACTCACACGCGGCGCGCCCTGCGGCGAAATCTCTCAGTACGCGTATCGGTCATTGGACCGCCAGTACATTCTTGCGGACGCGCGTGTGATCGACCGCGCTGGGCCGCCACTCTGGCTTGCGCATTCTGAAAGGCAGGTCTACCTCACCAGCCTGTTTAGTCAGCCACTTGGCGACGGGCCTGCAGCCATCGCGTGTGCTCACGTTCCTGATCTCGACCACTTTCGAGGTTCCTTTGGGGCCAAGGCGTCGTTTCCGCTCTACCGCGATGCGGCTGGGGCTGAGCCCAACATTTTGCCGGGCCTTCTCGCGCTGTGGGGCAAGCGAATGAAGCGCGATATCTCGCCCGAAGCCTTTATTGCGTATGCCTACGGGCTCCTCGCTCACACCGGGTTCGTAGAGCGGTTCTGGGACGAACTCGAAGACTGCGAACTCCGTCTTCCCCTCACACGCGACGCGGTGCTGTTCGACATTGCGGTGACTGAAGGTGCCCACTTGCTCTTTCTGCATACCTACGGCGAGCGGTTTTCGTCCAAGGGTAAGAAGCCCGCAGGCCTGCCAGCGGGAAGCGCGAGAGTTAGGGATGCCATTAGCGATAGGCCTGGGGATTACCCCGAGGCGTTTGAGTACATCGAAGAGTCTGAGACACTTCGCGTCGGCGCTGGCTCGATCGCGCCCGTCGACCGGGCCATCTGGAATTACGAGGTTTCGGGATTGCAGGTAGTTCGCTCCTGGCTCGGGTACCGGATGAAGAATCGCAAGGGTAAGAAATCCAGCCCTCTCGACGAGATCCATCCCGAGCGCTGGACAAGCGAATTCACCGACGAACTCCTGCGGCTGCTCTCCATCCTCGAACATACGATCGCCTTGCAGCCCTCGCTCGCGAAGTTGCTCGATGCCATATGTAACGGTCCGCTACTGCTCGCGTCCGACCTGCCTGCCGTGCCTTCTGCGATGCGCAGGGCGCCGAACGCGCGGGACGAGGGCGGGCTGTTTGGCGGAGACCCTGACGAGGACGATGATGAGGATGGCGGCGGCGACGAAGACTAAGCCTCAGACGAACCAGAGGCGCACGCCGTAGACCCGCGCGGAGGTCCGTCCCCGTGCGCAGCGCCTCACGGCGTACCTCGCTGGCGTCAAGTCGCTGCTGCTAGTCGTCCACGTGCCACCGGTCGCGCGGGCGCCCGGGCGTGGTCGATCCGTCCGCAAACCACCGCGCCCTCCGCGTACCCTCCGGTCGAGCGTGCGAACCCGTCGCCGCGAGAATCATTGTCGCGCGGTGCGCAGCGCCCTCGCGTCGATTCAGGAAACCCCCCGAGGGGCAGGGGGGGGCGGCGCGTCGAGAGCGCGGCGCAGTCCGCGCCACCAGGTCATCGCAGCGCGCGAGACCTCTACCCCGCGGCGCGTGCAACGTCCCTCCGGCCGCTCTCGATCCCGGTGCTGGCGCATCCCGCGCCGTCGGAACAGGCAAGCCGGCCACGAAGCCCCAGCGAGAGGACGCGCCGCCGACGCCTCCGCTCACACCGAACACTCGGCTCACGGCATCCGCGAGCCCGCGCCGGACTCACCAGCCCCCCGGGACTCCCGGCCGGCGCACGCTCGCCCGATGCTGACGGGTACCCCTCCCGCCCCCCCGACGAGCCCGGCCCCGCCCCTCACTCTCCGCCCGCCCCGCGCTCGGCCCTCCGTCGCGCATCGAGCCGATCCCGGAGCCCCGGCGGCAGCGGCACGCCGGCCGCCTCCAGCTCGAAGATCAGTTCCTCTTCGTCCAGGTCCGCCGGGTTGCGCCGGTCGCTCACCGCGACGTCCAGCGGCGTTGCAGGGCGCCCGAGCAGCCGGTCGCACACGAAGTGCGCCGCCGCGACGTCGCCCCCCTTGGCGCTCCGAACGAGCACGCGGGCAATCTCGGCGAAATCCTCGGGCGTGACCGCTTCCACCATCGCGGCCCGCAGACGGGCTACAGCCGCCGCGTGCGGGTTGCCGGGCCCGCCGGCGTTGCCGCGACCGAACCGGCCCCGCGCGTCTCTCGTGTCGCTCAGGCCGTTTGGTGACGGTGTGAGGGTCATCGTGAGCATCCTTGGCGCGCGGTTCGGAAGGGTCACGGGCGGCGCGCGCTTCCCGGCCCCCAAGGGCGCTACCGGCGTCGTCGCCGGTCGGTGTAGATGATCCGGAGGCACGAGCGGCACGCGATGCCCGCATTGACGTGGTAGAGGTGAACGCGGCGCGAGCCGCAGCGCGGGCAGACGAGCCAGAGGCGCACGCCGTAGATCGGGCAGTCGATCGCCACCATCCGCGCGCGGTCGGTGCGCCGGTTGTTCCCGGCTCCGTGAGTCACTTCGATGCATGTCGCCTTCCGGGGGTCGCCGCCCTCGGCCAGCAGTTCACGCCGGATGGACCGCGCGTCAAGCCGCTGCGGGTAGTCCGACACGTGCCATCGGTCTCGGGGCCGTCCGGATCGTCCGCCATACCATCCCGTCATTGCGGGCCGTCCACGGGCAGCCGCGCCGCGTCGATTCCGGAAACCCCCTCAGGGGGCAAGGGGGCCTTGCCGCCCGCTGTCGCCGCCACCATCGCCACGATGCCCGCCCGGATCGCCGGGGGCAGGCCGGGCCACGCCGCCACCACCGCCGACAGGTCGGGATCGGCGGGCCGTTGCGCAGCGGATTGCGGGG
>CAYVSR010000172.1:0-738 GCA_964453125.1 uncultured Phycisphaeraceae bacterium
CGTCTCGTAGTGCCGGCGGCTGCCGACAGACAGCGTCGGTCTGCTGCCACTGCCCGACCCGGCTTCAAAGATCTCACGAAGCACCACACGACTCAGGTCGTCGTAGGTCACGCGCTCGATGGGCCCGATCGGGGTCGTTGTGTCCGGATCGGTTTGGGGCGGAACCGTGATCTCCCGACGGTCTCGATAGTCGTAGGCGTGTCGTGTGACGCGCGCGGCGAGCCCCGCGCCGGGGTATTCCGAGACCTTGGTGAGATGGCCGTTCCCGTCGTAGGTCACGGTGGACGCTCGGAGTTTGTCGCCGTCGTATTCGTATTCCGCGGTGGTGACGAACACGGTCGAGCCTGCGGCAATCAACGCGGCGATGTCCGGCGTCGTCGCAGGAGTAATGGCGCCGGTTTCCTCCGCGGTTACCCGGTCCATCACGTCGTATGTGCTGCGGGTCACGGTGTTGTTGGCGTTGACAACGATGGTCTGACGGCCCAGGCCGTCATAGCCGTAGTACGTGTCATGGACCTCGGCTGGTGTCGTCTCGCCGCTCGGCGGGACTCGGCTCCATTGGCGCGTCCGCACCTCGATCCCGGTGGGAGCGTACTCGTGCGCCGTGCGCGCGATCTCCGCGCCGAGCGTGTACGCGGACACAGGATGCACGCCATCAACGCCGCCGCCAGACGCCTCGGTCAGACTCGAGACCGCGAACTCCGAGACCGCCCCGACGCGTCCGTCGGCTTGGGTGAA
>CAYVSR010000172.1:748-6392 GCA_964453125.1 uncultured Phycisphaeraceae bacterium
GGACGACGTCATCTCATGCGGGAGATCAACATCACAGAGGTATGTCAGTCCGCCCCGCGTCGGATCGACGCGCATGTCACGGCGCACGTACGACTTGATTCCGCTGGGGGAAGTCGTCTGCACGATCCGTCCGAGGCGGTCCCTCATGTAGGTGGTGGTCAGGCTGCCGCCGTCGCTCGTACGATCTCCCGAGGGAACCGGGATGCTTCCGCCGCCGAGCGGCGCCGGCATCGAACTGAGGTCGGGCCGCGCGGCGTTTACCGTCTCGCTCAGCAGGAGCCCCGCCATCGATTGGGAAAGATCGCCGGAATACGCCCGCGTGGTCCACACGCCGTCGGCGGCGCATGTCGCGATTGAGTTGCCCGATTCATCGAAGAAATCGACGCGGCCATACCGGCCCGTGCCCGTCGGTCCGTTCTCCCCTTCCGGCTCGCGCTCGACAGCGCGCTCCACCCACGCGATCCGCTGCGAAACAGGAACCGCCAAGGCCTCGGGCGGGACATTCGACGGCACTGGGGTGGCTGCCAGGGAGTCGTACAGCCCATAGGAGTACGTCTCAGCCTCCACGTTGCTGTCGCCATCGCTCGCGGGCGACCCGAACACACCCTGGGGATCGCCGTCGCGGAATCGCTCCACTCGCGTCACGATCTGGTGCTGGACCCTGTCTTCCGGGTCCCCGGATGATTGAAAGAAGTACTTCCGCTCAAGCAGTGTGATGCCGGCGTCTCCAAACGACGATGGAGCGCTGAACTCGGTGCCTACGGGGCTGCCCTTTCGCACCCGCGTCTCTCGCAGGCGATTGAACGAGTCGTACACGAAAAGCTTCGCGAGACCGGAGCCGGTGTTCGGCGTGTAAGCCGGAGGCACGTTGTCCCACCACGCGTTCCCGCTCGCGATGGTCGGCATGTCATAGTCGTATGTGCACGCCGGAGTCAGCTCGAGGACCTTGCGAAAGAGCGTGTCGTAGGCGAAGTGCGTGACCCACACCGGCGTCGCTGAGTCGATGGTCGTCGTGGGCGCCACGACTTGATTGAAAACAAACGTCGGACCGAGATTCGACCAAGAGTGCGTCGGCGACGCACTGTAAGTGCCGCTCCAAATGCCAAGGTCCCACTGCTTGACGCGCTGCAGAGCGAACGTGTTCTCGCCGGCGCGGGCATGTTCGGACATGCGAACGCTTCCGTAATACTTTGGCCAGGTTGTTCCGCTGGGCGCGTACAGAATCAGCTCGGTCTCGATCTTGGTGCCGAGGCCCCCCGCGCCGACCCCACCGCAGCCGCACGCCGATCCGCCGAGAAACTCCGCCGCGACGCGCCCGTTGCGGGCATCTCCATTCTCGTAGTGTGGGTGATAGACCACGAGCTTGCCGATGAGGTCGGACAGGCTGCCGGACGACCCGAAGATGTTCTCGGCGTCGTGCCCGACACGGAGCAACTCGAAAGCCCGATCGATTAGCGGTTGGCGTGTCTGTCCCGACGCGACGTTCCGCTGCTGAGCGAAGTACTCGACCTGCGCTGGCTGGATGACGATACGAAGCTGGTGCTCCCATCCGCCCAGGCCCGAGGCCACACTCAGGCCGAACGATCCGCTCTCCTCGCAGAGCTGATACGACGCCGGCGGGTCGGTGCCATCGGTTGTCGAGCGGTGGTAGTACCGATACTGCGAGACTGCGACGTGGTGGTCATACGACGGGTAGTCGGACAAGCCGGAGGGAAGCGACGCCGTGCTGACGCCCTCGCTGATCGTCCCTTCCTTGCCGTCAACGCGGCTGTACTTGACCACTTGAACCAGGTCGCCGCTCGCCCCGAGTTGACGCCGCGTCTCCGCGGATTCGGAAGCGAAATCGTCGTAATAGTAGTAGACGACGCGATCGGTCTCGATCCAGCACGGCCCGGTCGAACAGGCAGAGTTTGGCCGACGCCGCTCCACCCGCACCGCCCGGAGCATCGCCGTCGCCGAAGCGCTTGTCCACTCGAACTCGACGCGAGCTTGGACCGCACCGCTCGGCGACAGGCACCAGATCCTCATCAGTCTCGGCGCGACGCCCGCGCCCGTGTCGAAGTCCTCGTATTCAAAGACCCTGCGGTTGCCGCTCGGGTCTTCCTCGGCCGCGAGCAGCCCGGCGCAACCTGCCGGCGGAAAGGGCGCGACCGAACCGTAGCCCGCAGCCGTGACGTGGTACGCGTCGATGTCGTCTTGCTCGCTGTTCTGTCCGTTATTATCGACGAAGGGCGCGCGATAAAAATACCTCGTGCGGCCGCCGGGCGAATGGATGGCGACAACCGCTTGATGCCAGTGGCGCACCGTTTCCTCGGTCCCGGACCCGTCGCCGCCCGCCGCCAGATCGTTGAGGATCGAATAGTCCTCCGGGGCCGAGTCCGAGCCTCCAAAGGGGAGGGTGATTTGTTCGGCCGCGGCGAATTGCGTGGACCCCGTTGGCAACATGTAATGCTGGTCCGGCACAAGGTCAAAGCGCTTGACCTCGCGGGTGTTGGAGACAAGATACAACTGTTCGATGCTCTGTCCCGCGCCAGTAAACGTGTAGGCGAATACACTGGAGAACCAGTTCGCGCCCATCAGACGAGGAAGGTTGTAGCCGGGCGGCAGTGCGGTCGTTGGCGTTGACGGCAGATCGCCCACTGTGGAGGTATAAAGGCGAGTGAGTCGGAAGTCGCTGCCCGGCAGCGGCACCATGAGGTCGGTTTCCGACTCCTGCTTTCGAAGATCAGTCAGCGTCACCGTGTGCCCAGCGGCGGGATTGGAACCCGCGCCGTTCTTGCAATTCTCGTCGTCATCATCTCCGTCTTCGCCGTTGCCGCCACCCCCGCCGTTATGCGGGATGCCCCGCCACACGCCGCTCGGGTTTGGGCCGCCACCCCATGGCGAGTCGAACCCGGGCCAATAGCAACTGACATATCCCACTGGGCACCCTGCGCGGGCCGTTTGCCAAGGCGCAACGAGGCCGATCACGAGCAAGTACAACAAACCAAGGACAAGAATGGGAATGCGCGCGAACCGCATGGACCATTGCGAGGGTCGACGGCTTACGACGTGATGCATCGCACGCATGTGCACGGTCCTTCTTGAGAAGCGCATACCTAAGAGGCACCCTATTGGCGAGACAGCCTGCGTGCAGGGCGCCAAGCCACAGCGCACAGGGAAACGAAGGCCAAGGAATTCGGGACTCGGTTCGCAAAGCCCCGACCTACGCACCCCAACCGAGTGGCGAAAGGCTAATGCGCACCACAGTAACGAGCAATAGCGACGTTGCGATTTTGTGCGGCGGCGCTGCCAGACGATGCGCGCAAGACGAAGAGCCGCAATGTGTTGAGCGCGTCCGAACGCGTAAAGAAAATCTCACGGCCCTTCAGCGCGCCACGTGCGGCGACGTGCAACGCACGAGCGACGACCGTTCCGGGAGCGAGCCGATGGCAACGAGCGGCTTGTTCTGCCGCTGCAATCTGTGTGTCAGACCGCTCGAGTGTTGACCAAAAGTGTGTGGACTCGCACGGGCCAACCGCCGAGCCTCCACAAAAGTGTGGATCGAATCTCGTTCTCGCGCGATAGGCCGAATCGCGAGCTGCCCAATTCGGGTTCAGTTGCGGCTGCGCCTGTGGTGTGCACTAGGGTCGCACTCGAACAGGTGTTTGACGCGGCTCTGCCAGTGGACGATGAATTGCGCGCTGCACGGATCAGCGCGGCATTCCCGTGCGAACCCTTGACACACCGGTGTGCGACGGACGAGGATAGGCAGCCCGGGTTCGCGCTGTTCAACGAGGAGGGCCGATGAGTCGGACCACGACGGCGGGCGGCAAGCCGATGCGTATGGTGCTTGTGCTGTGCGCGGTCGCGTGCGCTGCGGGCGAGGTCCAACACGCGCGCGCCCAAGAAGCGACCGTCGCCCAAGCCGATATCGCGCTCTCGGGGGAGCTCGAACTCACCCGCCTCGTCGAGCTCGTCAGCCAGCGCCTTGGTGTCTCGGTGCAGTATCAGGCGGCCGACCTCGCCAAGAAGGTCACGCTTCGTCTTCGCACCGCGCTCAAGGACTCCGAGTTGTGGGACGCGCTCGTCGCGACGCTCGACGGCCAGGGCCTTGCCGTAATCGAGACCGATCAGCCCGGACTCTTCCGCGTCGTGCCGGCGGCGCAGGCCGCGGCGCAGCAATCACGCTTGGTTATGCCAAATACGACTGGGGCGCGCGAACCAGCGCACGAGGGAGCCGTCGAGTCGAGTTATCTCTCGACCATCGTGCGTCTGCGCTCGGCCGACCCCACCGACATTGGCGCCGCGCTCACTCCCGTGCTCACGCCGCAGACCGGCGTCGTCAAGCCCATCGGCACGGGCGGCCTCCTGCTGTTGAGCGACAGCCGCCGGCGCGTCGAGCAGGCGCTGGCGCTCCTCGAGCTGCTCGATGCTCCCGCCGATCCTGCGCGCACGTTCACGGTTGCGCTCGAGCACGCGGCCGCAACGGACGTCATCGCGCTGACGCAGCAAGTCCTTGTCGCCAAGGCGACTGTGGACGGTCGGTCGGGGAAGGGATCGCAGGCGTCGGCCGCGCTACGTCCAGCAGGCGCGCCTGCTCTCGCTGGCGGCGCTGCGGCGGGCGGGCTCCCGGCGCAGCCCCAACTGATCGCGCTGCCCGACGACCGGCGGATCCTCGCGGTCGTGCCCGCATCGCGCGAGGCCGAAGTCCATGAACTCCTCCTGACCTTCGACACCAAGGAGCCTTCCGAGACCCGCTCGTACTCGACCCCTAGCGCATCGCCCGAGGACCTCGCCGCCTCGGTCCGCGCGCTGCTCGATTCGCGGTCACTGTCCGGAGGTGCAGGCGGCGCCAAGCAACCGGGCGCGCGCGTTTACGCCGACCGGCTCACCAGCGCCGTGGTGGTCACGGCGTCCGCGAAGGATCACGAGCGCGTCCAGGATCTTGTCGACCGAGTCAACGCCGCGCCCATGTCAAGCCGACAGACGCTCCGGTCGTTCGTGATCCGCAGCCGCAGCGCGGCGGAATTGGTTGCGACGCTCGAGGGGCTGCTCGCCTCGGGTGCGCTCGGGGCGAGCAGCGCGGCCCCCGGCAACGAGCGTTCCGGCCCCGACTCCAGCGGCTCAGCGTCACCGCACGGCGGAGGTTCCAACAGTCGCCAGCTCTCGCCCAACCGGACCGGCCTGAGCAACTCCGGTGTGTTCACCGTCCCCCAGTCGGACACCCCCGGCAGCGCCGTGATCGACCCTTCCCCAGATCGCGCGGGCGGCGCGGACAGTGGCGTCGAACGCGCAGCCGAACGATCTCAGCACCTCGCAGGCCGCCGCTTCGATCTCTCGCTCTCCGTCGACGAGGCCACCAACACGATCCTCGCGGTGGGCGACCCAGCGCTGCTCCGCCAGCTCGAGGCGCTCATCGGCGAACTCGACAAGCGCCAGCCCCAGGTGATGATCGAGGCCACGATCGTCAGCCTCTCGGACACCCAGGCGTTGAGCTTCGGGGCGGAGCTAAGAACGCAGTTCCAGAGCGGAGGCACGTCCTTCGACCTCGCCTCCCTCTTCGGGCTCGCCTCCGCCGCAGGCGGCCCCCTCGCCTCGGGCACGGGCTTCTCCGGCATCATCATCAACCCCGGCGACTACCAGATCGTCGTCCGCGCGCTCG
>CAYVSR010000173.1:0-5287 GCA_964453125.1 uncultured Phycisphaeraceae bacterium
GTCGTGCCGCGCGACACCGTCGCGCTGCCCGACCGCTGGCGCATCGGCTGGCCCCGCTGGGACCGCTACGCCCGCCAGGCGCCCGGCGACCCGATGTGGCAGAACAACACGGGCGGCGACATCCCCTACACGCTCGGCAACCCTCTGAACCCCTACGACCGCAGCGTCCTCAAGGGCGACTACCCGCTGCTGGGCGACGACGTCTTCCTCAACGTCACCGCGGTGTCGGACACGTTCTTCAACTACCGCAAACTCCCCACGCCCTCGGGCGTCAGCGCCGTCGATCCTGAATCATTCGACTTCTTCGGCGCCGGCGAGCAGTTCGTGCTCAAGGAGACCGCGCTCCTCTCCTTCGATCTCTTCCAGGGCGCCACCGCCTTCCGCCCGGTCGACTGGCTCTTCCGCGTCTCCCCCGCGTTCGACGTCAACCAGGTCTGGCTCCGCGAGAACAGCGTCGAGGCCGACGTCCGCGGCGGGGACGAGCGCGGCGACTCGCACGTTTTCCTGCAGGAAACCTTCTTCGAGATGCACTTGGGAGATCTCTCCCACTGGTTCGACTTCGCCGCCGCCAAGGTTGGCCGGCAGCTGTTCGTCTCCGACTTCCGCGGCTTCGTCTTCAACGACGTCTCCGACGGCCTGCGCCTCTTCGGCAACCTCGACGCGAACCGCATCCAGTGGAACCTCGCGGCGTTCAACCAGGTCGACAAGGACACCAACTCGGAACTCAATACCTTCGACTGGCGCGACCAGCAGGTCCTCATCGCCAACCTCTACCACCAGGACTTCATCTGGCCCGGCTACACCGCGCAGTGGTCCTTCCACTGGAACCACGACCAGAGCGACCAGAAGTACGACAACAACGGCTTTCTCGTGCGCCCCAGCCTCATCGGCGACGTGACCCTGCAGGACATCGACGCCTTCTACTTCGGCTGGGCCGGCGACGGCCACATCGGGCGCGTCAACGTCAACCACCAGTTCTACTACGTCACCGGTGAGGACCGGAACAACCCTCTCGCCGGGCGCAGCGTGGACATCAGCGCCTTCATGGGCGCCCTCGAGGTCTCCGTCGATGTCGACTGGCTCCGGCCCAAGGCCTCGTTCCTCTTCGCCAGCGGCGACGGGAACGCGGAAGACGGCACGGGCGCCGGGTTCGACGGCATCTTCGACAACCCCACCTTCGCCGGCGGCGCCGGCTCGTTCTTCACCGGCAACGCCATGCGCCTCTTCGGCGTGAACCTCAAGAGCGGCCGCTCGTTCTACAACGACCTCGCGGGCGCCAAGGGCGAGGGTCAGAGCAATTCGGTCAATCCCGGCACCATCGTCGGCAACGTCGGCCTCGACGCCGAGATCACCCCGCGCCTCCGCGCCTCCTTCAACGCCAACACCGTCTGGTTCGCCAACACCGGCTCGCTCGAGTACTTCCTCAACCAGAACGACGTCGGCGGCCACTTCGGCGAGGAGGTCAACCTCACCGTCCAGTGGCGCCCGCTGCTCAACAACAACATCATCGTCACCGGCGGCGCCTCGGGCTTCTTTCCCGGAGAAGGATTCCGCGACGTGTTCGAGGACGACAAGGCCCTGTACCAGTTCTTCGTCGGCGTGACGCTCGTCTACTAGCGTTCGGAGGCGCCCGTGCGCAGCGATCTCCCGCATCCAACCGGCGCCGAGACCCGCTTCCGCGGCTCGCGCCCCGCGCTCGCCCACGCCGCCGGCGCCGCCCTCGCCCTCTTCGCGTGCGAGCACGACCGCTACTGGCGCGCCGGCGAGCCGCGCTCGCCCGAAGATCGTCGCGCCGAACTGACGACCGAAGGCGCCGCCGCGCTCCTCGCCGCCATGGCGCCCGCCGCCCCAGCCTCGCAGACCAAGGAACTCGCCCTCGCCAAGTCCGCCGGCTGCATGTCCTGCCACGGCCCCACCGACGAGGCCGACATGCATCCCAACCACGACGTCGCCCTCGGCTGCGCCGACTGCCACGGCGGCGACGCGACCGTCGTGTCCACACTCGGCGCACCCGGCCGACCCGGCGAGCCCGGTACGCCCGTCGCCGACGCCGACTACCTCGGCGCCATGAATCGCGCCCACGTCCTCCCGCGCAACCCGCACGCGTGGTACGCCGGCGCCGACCTCGCCGACGGCCGCGAGTTCGGCGAGCACGCGCACGCCGTCGACTCCCTCCACGGCTCGCGCACACCGGAGAACACCGCGGCGCTCCTCAACATGGAGTCCCCCGAGTTCGTCCGCTTCATCAACCCAGGCGATCTCCGCGTCGCCCACCTCGCTTGCGGCGAGTGCCACGCGCGCGAGGTCGCGTTCGTCAAGCACGGCATGATGGCCCACGGCGCCATGCTCTGGGGCGCCGCGCTCTACAACAACGGCGCGATCCCCAACAAGGTCCCGCGCTACGGAGAGTCGTACTCCATCTTCGGAACTCCCCAACGCCTGCAGGGCGTGGTAGAGATGAAGAAGGGCGCCGCGGGCAACGATCTGGCCGTCGCCCGCTGGCCCAGCGAATCAGAGATGAAGCAGGAGGGCGTGCTCCCCTCGCTCGACCCGCTCCCCCTCTGGAACATCAGCCAGCCCGGCAACGTGCTCCGCGTGTTCGAGCGAGGAACCCGATCGCCCGCCCCCGGCACCGCCAACCCCGCCGAGCCCGGCAACCCCAACGTCAACACCGAGGGCGGCAGGCCGGACAAGGGCCTCTCGCCCCGTGGCCTGGGCACGCTCAACCGCACCGATCCTGTTTTCCTCGGCCTGCAGAAGACTCGCCTGCTCGACCCCATCCTCGGCTTCATGGGCACCAACGACCACGCCGGCGACTTCCGCTCCTCCGGCTGCACCGCGTGCCACACGCCCTACGCCAACGATCGAGATCCCTTCCATTCCGCCGCGCTCGCGAAGTTCGGCGCCGCGGGCACGACGGCGACGATCGACCCGACCATCCCCAAGGGCGAGCCCGGCCACCCGATCCGCCACACGTTCACCAGCGCCATCCCCAACAGCCAGTGCGTGGTCTGCCACATCCACCCCGGCACGTCGTACGCGAACTCCTACCTCGGCTACATGTGGTGGGACAACGAGTCTGACGGCGAGCGCATGTACCCCGGCGCCTCTCGCAAGCCCACGCCGGACGAAGAGTGGCGCAGCTTCCGCAAGAACCCCGAGGCCGCCAGCAAGAAGGGGCTCTGGGCCGACCTCTACCCCGACGCGACGGACCACACCGGCGCGCCCGCCGGCGAGAACTTCCTCGCGAAGATCGGCGAGCCGCGCGCCCCCGGCGCTTCCGCCGCCGACAAGACCGTCTTCAACGATTCGCTCAGCCACAACCAGTTCGCGGACTTCCACGGCCACGGCTGGGTCTTCCGCGCCGTGCACAAGAAAGACCGCAAGGGCAACCTGCTCGACATCGCCGGCGCCGTCATCGACCCCGCCGACCCCGCGCGTTGGGACAAGGCCGTCCACCTCAAGGACATCCATCTCGAGAAGGGCATGCACTGCGTCGACTGCCACTTCGAGCAGGACGCCCACGGCGACGGCCGCCTCTACGGCGAGACCCGCAACGCCATCGAGATCGCCTGCATCGACTGCCACGGCTCGTACAACGCGAAGGCCACGCTCCGCACCAGCGGCCCCGCGGCGCCCGCGCCCTCCGGCGCGCGACCCGCCGGCCGCGACCTCTCCCGCTCCCTCGTGCCCGGCGGCGAGAAGCGCTTCGAGTGGCGCGACGGCGCGCTCTTCCAGCGCTCCTCCCTCGACCCCAAGGTCGAGTGGGAGGTCGTCCAGACACTCGACACCATCAACCCCGGCTCGAAGTGGGCGCTCGCTCACCCCGACTCGGCGCGCGAGTCGCGCCGAGCGAAGACCGTGAAAAAGGGCTCGCGCGGCACGCTCTGGGGCGACATGCCCGCGACTCCCGAGGGCATGGCCACCCTCGCGCACGCCGAGAGCACGATGGACTGCGCCACCTGCCACACCTCCTGGATGACCTCCTGCTTCGGCTGCCACCTCCCAATGCGCGCCAACCAGCGCACCCCCATGCTCCACAACGAGGGCCTCTACACCCGAAACTACACCCAGTACAACTTCCAGGTCCTGCGCGACGACGTCTTCATGCTCGGACGCGACGGCTCGGTCAAGGGCGGCAAGGTCGCCCCCGTCCGCTCCTCCTCCGCCGTCGTCGTCTCCAGCCAGAACGCCAACCGCGAGTGGGTCTACCACCAGCAGCAGACCGTCAGCGCCGAGGGGTACTCCGGCCAGGCCTTCAACCCGCACTTCCCCCACGCCGTCAGCGGCGTCGGCACGACCAAACGCTGCACCGACTGCCACGTCAGCGCCGACAACGACAACAACGCCTGGATGGCCCAGCTTCTCCTGCAGGGAACCAACTTCGTCAACTTCTTCGGCCGCTACGCCTACGTCGCCGAGGGCGACCACGGCCTCGAGGCCGTCGCCGTCACCGAGCACGACGACCCGCAGGCGGTCTATGGCTCGCGCCTCCACGAACTCGCCTATCCCGACGAGGCCGCCGCCTTCGCCGGCGCGGGTCGCGAACTCACCGAGGCCTACCACCACGGCGCCGACGGCGGCGAGATCCTCGACCTGCAGCTGCGCGGCGAATATCTCTACGCCGCGCGCGGCTCGGCGGGTTTCTGGGTGTACGACGTCGCGAACATCGACAACAAGGGCTTCAGCGAGCGTATCGTCAGCGCCCCCGTCTCACCGCTCGGCCAGCGCCTGGGGTTCGAGACGAAGCATGCCGTGGCGATCGCCAGCCCCGCGACCGTCGCCGTCGACCCGGCGCGCACTCGCATGAGCGACGACCCCTCCAAGCCCGTCGCGATCATGATGGACGCGCCCGAGGCGTGGCACGTCAATCAGGAGCAGCGAGTCCACCCGCTCTACGCGTACCTCTACATCGGCGACAGCGAGGAGGGGCTGATCCTCACCAACGCCGCCACGCTGCTCGACGGCGACCCTGACAACAACTTCATGGACCGCGCCGTGCTTGAGGGCGGCGCGACCGCCTTCAACCCCGAGGGCCGCCTCACCGGCCTCACCCACCTCGCCGTCGCCGGCGCGCACGTCTACTGCGCCTCGCCCGCGGGCCTCACCGTCATCGACATCGACACCCCCACGGCGCCGCGCGTCGCCGGCACGGTCGATTCCGACTCGCTCCGCGACCCCACCAGCGTCGCCGTGCAGTTCCGCTACGCGTTCGTGACGGACGCAGAAGGGCTCAAGACGATCGACGTGACGCACCCGGCGGCGCCGCGGCCTATCGATGGAGCCC
>CAYVSR010000173.1:5297-6343 GCA_964453125.1 uncultured Phycisphaeraceae bacterium
GGCCTCAAGACCATCGACATCACCAACCCCGAGGCGCCCCGCGTCGTGCCCGGCGCGCTGGCGCCGATCGAGGGCGCCCGCCGGGTCTACATCGCGCGCACGCACGCGTTCGTCGCCGCCGGCGCGCAGGGCATCGTCATCGTCGACGTGACCAACCCCGAGGCGCCCCGCGTCGACCAGCTGTTCACCGCCGGCGGCCTCATCAACGACGCCCGCGACGTCAAGGTCGGCATGACCAACGCCTCCCTCTTCGCCTACATCGCCGACGGCGCCAACGGCCTCCGCATCGCGCGCCTCATGGGGCCCGATTCCACTGCGCAGTTCCGCGGGTTCTCGCCCCCGCTCGCGCCCGCGCTCATCGCCACCTACAAGACCCACGGCGCCGCGCTCGCCATCAGCAAGGGGCTCGACCGCGACCGCGCCGTGGACGAGAGCGGCAACCAGGTCGCCGTATTCGGCCGCTTGGGCGCCCGCCCCCTCAACCGCGACGAGATGCGCCGCCTCTACCTCCAGGACGGCGCGCTCTGGACCGTCTCCGACTCGCCGACCACCGAGCCCGAGGCGTGGACGTTCGGCGCCGGCGAAGCCCCGAAGCCCGCCGAAGCGCCCGCCGCCCCGCGCCGCCCCGGCCAACGCCGCTGACGCCGAGCGCTCCGTCGCGCTCCCCCCCGCGGCCGCGCCGATACACTCCCGCCCCGATGTCAGAGCAGCACGCCAGGCACGAGGAGGAAGCGGGGCGCCACCGCGCGGGCGCCGAGGGCCCGCCCCCCCACCGCTACACCGCGCCGCTCGCCGATCGCATCGAAGGCCACTGGCAGCAGGCGTGGGAGGACGCCGGGATCTTCCGCGTCGCCAACCCCGGCGAGCCCGGCTTCGACGCGTCCCGGCCCAAGTTCTACGTGCTCGACATGTTCCCCTACCCCAGCGGCGCGGGCCTGCACGTGGGCCACCCGGAGGGGTACACCGCGACCGACATCCTCGCACGCTTCAAGCGCATGCAGGGGTTCAACGTCCTGCACCCCATGGGCTGGGACGCGTTCGGCCTC
>CAYVSR010000174.1:0-6336 GCA_964453125.1 uncultured Phycisphaeraceae bacterium
ATCGCGTGCTCAGCGCGCGCCTCAACGAGAACTCGGAACTGGCGTTCGTCGCGACGCTGACCGGCGCCGGCGCCCCGGGCGCAGCGGTGTTCTACGCCAACGTGTGCTCGCAGCAGCCGATGGCGCGCGCTGGCCAGAGCGTGCCCGGCGCCCCGGGCGTGACGATCGACATCGGCCAGCCCTTCACGTGGCTGGGCTTCAACAACGCGGCGCAGGCCGGCTTCCTCGCCGACCTCCGCGACGCCTCCGGCGCCGCCGGGCAGGGCCTGTTCCTCGCCACGCCCGACGGCACGGTGCACCCCGTGGCGCGGACCGGCCAGCAGTTCGACTCGAACGGCGCGGGGCTCCTCCGCACCGTGGCCACCATCGTGCCCGGCTCGATGTCCAACAACGGCAAGGTCGTCTTCCGTCTTGACTTCACCGACGGCGTCAGCGGCTTCTTCACCGCGGGCGTCGGCTCCACCCTCGCCGGCGACGCCAACGGCGACGGCGTGGTGGACTTCGGCGACCTCAACATCGTGCTCTGGCAGTTCGGCGTCGGCGGCTCGGGCCTGCTGGGCGACATCAACGCCGACGGCGTGGTGAACTTCGCCGACCTCAACATCGTGCTCGCAAACTTCGGCCAGACGGCCTGAGCGAGCGCCAAGCGCCCTTGCGTCCGACCCTGGCGTCGGCGCAGACTCTCTTCACCGGGCCTCGCGTCGCGGCGCGAGGCCTTTTCCGTGCGCGGTGCGGGGGAGCCTCAGCGCGGGTGGCGCGGGCGCCAGTCGCGCATCGCGCGGAGGAACACGGCCTCGCGGTCCGCGTCGCGCCCGGTCGCGTCCGCGCCGGCAATCTCGCACTCGAGGAGAGTCTCCGCGACCGGGACAAGGCGGGCGATGGGCGAGTCGCCGTCGATGCAGCCCGCCGGCGCCGTGGCCGTCAGCGAGCCCGTTTCGTCCGTGATGCTCAGCAGTTCGTACCGGCGCAGACCCGGGGCGGGCGTCTCGACTCGCAGCACGGCCACCTCGGCGACCGAGCACGCCGCGGAGACGGCGGCGTCCACGTCGCGCCACGCCCGTGACGCGGGGACCTCCTGCAGGGACGGCGGCGCCTTGCGGGACCCCTCGGACACCGAGCGGGGCTTCGACGACGACTCGCAGCCGGGGGCGCCGGCGAGCGAGAGGGCCGCCATGGCGCCCGCGATGGTCCGGATAACCGCGCCCGGTCCGGCCCGTCGCTGGCGGGGTGTTCTCGGAGCAGGGCTAGAATGTCGATACGCAAAGGCGGGAAACGGCGGCGCCAAGGTGGGAGCAACGAGCCGGCCGAGACCGGCGGGCGCCGCGGAACCCGAGCGTGGGAGTCGAGCCGAGTTGAACGTCACCATCCGCGTGCCTCGTGGGGCTGAGAGGGTCACTGCGCTCGGGCCTGCGGACCGGAACCTGAAGATGATCCGCGAGGCCCTCGGGGTCAGCATCGCGGCCCGGGATGACATTGTCCACCTGAGCGGCGAGGCGGGGATGGTGGTGGCGGCTCGCGACGCGCTGGAGCGGCTGGTGGAAGCCGCGAACCGCGGCGAGCCGCTGAGCCGCCGGGACGCGCTGGGGCTGATCGCGGAGTCGTCGTCCCGGGCGCCGCTGGAGGCGATCGAGGAGGAGGCCGGGGAATCGCCGATCGAGGTGAGCCTGGCGCCGGCGAGGTGGGACGGGCGCCTGTCGGTGTACGCGGGCGGGCGGCCGATCGCGCCCAAGAGCGCGAACCAGAAGTTCTATCTCGACGCGATCCGCGACCACGACCTGGTGTTCTGCACGGGCCCGGCGGGCACGGGCAAGACGTACCTGGCGGTGGCGGCGGCGGTGCACCTGCTGCGCGCGGGGTCGGTCAAGAAAGTGATCCTGGTGCGCCCGGCGGTGGAGGCGGGCGAGAAGCTCGGCTTCCTGCCCGGCGACATGCAGGCGAAGGTGAACCCGTACCTGCGCCCGCTGTTCGACGCGCTGCACGACATGATGGACTTCGCGACGATCAAGCGCTTCGTGATGAACGACGTGGTCGAGGTCGTGCCGCTGGCCTTCATGCGCGGCAGGACGCTGAACCACTCGGTGATCATTCTCGACGAGGCGCAGAACACGACGCGGGCGCAGATGAAGATGTTCCTGACGCGCATGGGCGAGCGCTCGAAGATGATCGTGACGGGCGACACGACGCAGACGGACCTGCCCGACGCGCGCGACAGCGGCCTGATCGACGCGGCGCGCCGGCTGCGCCGGACGGCGGGCATCGCGTGGGTGGCGCTGGAGCGCACGGACATCGTGCGCCACTCGCTGGTGCAGAAGATCGTCGAGGCGTACGGCGAGGACGAGGGCGCGGGCCCGGAGCGGGCGCGCTGACGCAGGCGCGCCGCCGCTCGCGGTCGGCGCAGCGGAACCCCACACGATGTCGGAGTCACGCCGAGGCTGGTTCAGGTCAAAGGTTGGCGAGGGCGCGGGCTCTCGCCGGCTGGGCCGTCGCGACCGCGCGGGCGCCGAGTTCGCGTGGTGGCGCCGGGCGCTGCTGAGGCCCCAGGCCGCGGCGTTCGCCGGCGTCGCGCTGGCGTTCGCGGCGTCGGCGGGGCTGCTGGTGGGCTGGGCGCGAGAGCGGTACGTGCCGGTGGCCGGGCGCGTGCTGGACGAGACGCGCCTGGTGCGGTCGGACTTCTCGGTGCGCGACGCGCAGGCGACGGAGCGGGCGCGGGACGCGGCGCGCCAGCGGACGCCCCGGGTGTACGTGGCCGACGAGGCGCTGTTCGAGGCGCTGGCGTCGAGCATCGAGCAGGCGCCCGCGACGCTGGCGGACGCGGACACGACGGACAAGGTCGCCCCCGAGATCCGGACGCGCTTCGGGCTCGACGACCGGCTGCTGGCGGCGCTGCGGGCGCGCGGGAGCGACGAGTCGCTGGCGGCGGAGTGGCGCGGCGCCGTGCGCGAGCTGATGGACTCGCTTTCCACCACGCCCCTGCTGAGCGGCGAGACGATCCAACGCGAGCAGCAGACGCCGACCTCGGTGATCGAGCTGCGCCGCGCCGACCGCGCCCCCACGCGGACGCACGTGAGCCGCGCGATCAACCTGAGCGGCGACCGCGTGCGCGACGACGTGGCGCGCCTCGTGCGACGCGCCGGGTTCGGCGCCGACGTGGCGCCCGCGGTGACGGAGCGCGTGCTGATCGACGCCAAGGCGACCTTCGTGCTCCACGAGGGAGAGACCCAGCGCCTGGCCGAGGACGCCGCCGCCGGCGTGCGCCCCGTCACGGTCGAGCACAAGGCGGGCGAGACGCTGGCGCGCCGGGGCGAGATCTTCACCGACGCGCGGCGCGAAACGGCGCTGCAGGAGCGCGACGCGCACGCCCGGCTCCGGCCCGCCTCGGAGGCGTGGGGCCGGCGCCTGGGCGCGCTGACCGCCGCGGCGCTGGTGACGCTGGGCATGGCGGGGTACCTCGTCGTGTTCTCTCCGTGGGGCCGCGGCGGCGTGCGCGGGGCGGACCGGACGATGGCGCGCGTCGCGGCGGGGGCGGGGCTGGCGCTGGCGACGACCGCGGTCTCCTGCGTGGGCGCCGTGTACAACCCGGGCCAGGTGGCGCTGCTCGTCACGGCGCCGACGGTGTTCCTGGCGATGGCGGTTTCGATCGGGCTTGGCCGTCGCGCGGCGCTGGCGCTCGCGGGGCTGCAGGGGCTGCTGCCTATCTTCGCGCTGGGCGGCTCGGCCACGCTGGCGCTGAGCGCGCTGGCCGGCGTGGGCGTGGCGGCGGGGGCGCTCCGCGAGGTGCGCAACCGGCGCTCGCTGATCCTGGCGGGGGTCCTCGCGGGCGTGGCCATGGCCCTGGGCGCGCTCGCGGCGGGGCTGTTCGACAGGCCGCCTCGCGCCTGGACGCGCGACCTGCCGCTTGATGTGGCGTGGGCGCTGGGCGCGGGCCCGCTGGTCTCGTTCTTCGCGCTGGGCATGCTGCCGCTGATCGAGCGGGTGTTCGGGGTGGCGACGGGCATGACGCTGATCGAGCTGCGTGACCCGAAGCAGCCGCTGCTGCGAGAACTCGCGCAGCGCGCCCCGGGCACGTACACACACTCGCTGACGGTGGCGACGCTGGCGGAAGCCGCGGCGGACGAGATCGGGGCGGACGGGCTGCACGTCTACGTGGGCGCGCTCTACCACGACATCGGGAAGATGCTCAAGCCCGACTACTTCGTCGAGAACCAGGCGGGGGGCTTCAGCCGGCACGAGAAGCTGAGCCCGGCGATGTCGCTGCTGGTGATCGTCGGCCACGTGAAGGACGGCCTCGAGATGGCGCGCGAGCACGCCCTGCCCCGCTCGCTCATGCACTACATCGAGAGCCACCACGGCACGACGCTGGTGGAGTATTTCTACAACCGCGCGAAGGACCGGGCCGGCGATGACGAGGACATCCAGCCGCAGGAGTTCGGCTACCGCTACCCCGGCCCCAAGCCGCAGACGCGCGAGGCGGCGATCCTGATGCTGTGCGACGCGGTGGAGAGCGCGTCGCGGGCGCTGGCCGAGCCGAACCCCAGCCGCATCGAGAGCCTCGTGGGCGCCATCGCGGGCATGCGCCTGACGGACGGGCAGTTCGACGAGTGCGGCATCACGCTGCGCGAGCTGCACGCGGTGGAGCGCTCGGTGGTCAAGAGCCTCAACAGCATCTACCACGCGCGGATCGCGTACCGCAGCACGGCCGAGGCGGGGGACGCGCGCCGCCCCCGCACGGGCAGCGCCGGGGCCTGAGAGCCGGTCGGCGGGCGTACGATGGGCGCATGATCTCGAAGGGCGAGTGCGGAGCGGGCGATCGCGGCGCTGCGGTGCGCCTGGGGTGCGTGTCGTACCTGAACGCCCTGCCGCTGATCGAGGGTCTTGAGAAAGCCGCGGGGGTGACGATCCGCCGGGCGCCGCCGAGCGAGCTGCTGGCCATGCTGCGCGCGGGCGAGGTCGGTGTCGCGCTGCTCTCGCTGATCGACTCGCAGCGCAGCCCTGAGGCGATCACGCTGATCCCCGCGGGCGTGATCGGGTGCGACGGGCGCACGCTGACGGTGCGCGTGTACAGCCGCGTTCCCTTCGAGCGGGTCACGCGCGTGCACGCGGACGCGGACAGCCACACCGGGGCGGCGCTGGCGCGGGTCGCGCTGCGCCGGCTGCACGGCGCGAGCGCCGAGGTGGTGCGCTTCGACGCGCGTGCGGCCCGCGCGGGAGGCGCCCCGTGGCCCGAGACGGCGCTGATGATCGGCGACAAGGTGGTGGCCGGCGCCCCGCCCCATGGCGAGTACGCGCACGAACTCGACCTCGGCGAGGCGTGGAAGCGACTGACCGGCATGGGGTTCACCTACGCCGCGTGGGCGTGCCTGACGAGCGAGGCGGGGAGCGAGCGCGTGCGCCTGGCGCGCGACCTCCTCGACCGGCAGCGGCGCCACAACGCGACGCGCCTCGACCGCGTGGCGCTCGATCGCGCGGCGGAACACGGCTGGCCTGCCGGCGAGGCGCGCGAGTACCTCGGCTCGCTGCTCCGCTACGACGCGGGCGGGCCGGGCTCGGCGCGCCGGGCGTCCATCGAGCGGTTCTTCGACTGGTGCGCGGAGGACGGCGTGACCGAGCGGCGCCGGCCCACGGCGTGGCTCGACGAGTCGCCCGCGCCCGGTGAGGCGGCCGGGGCATGGCGAGGCTGACGCAACTCCGCGTGAGCGCCCTGGCCGACCTGGCCGAGCAGCTGCGCTTCGCGCCCAGGGCCGCGGCGCTGCGCCAGATCGACGCCGCCGAGCGCCTCGCGCTCGAGATCGACCCGGCGCGCAACTACCCGCTGTCGTGGGTCGCGCGACGGCTCACGGGCTTCCGCCCGCCCGAGGACGACGCGGAGACGCTGATCGTGGGCGCGGCGCTGGCGGGGGACGTTTCGGCGTTCGTGGAGCGAATCTCGTCGCGCGTGGGCCTTGCGCTGGCCGACCTCGGCCCGGGCGCGATGGCGCTCGAAGACCTCTGCGCACGCTGGGGGGTGGATCGCAAGACGATCGAGCGGCGCCGGCGCGAGGGGCTCGTCGGGCGGCGCATCGTCGGGGAGGACGGGCGCGGGCGCCTGGCCTTCACGCTGGCGGCGGTCGAGCGGTTCGAGCGCGCCGCCCCCGCGGGTGGGCTGCGGCGCGCGCCCGCGCAACCCCTACGGCCGCGACGAACTGCATGGCGTCGACATCATGCAGACCGCCTTCCAGGGCCACGAGATGCGCGGCGCCGAAGGGGCCGTGCGTCAGCTCGTCGGCGCGCGACCACAGCACGCGCACCGGCTGCCCGGGGCAGCGCAGCGCCATCAGGACGGCATCGAAAGCCACGTCG
>CAYVSR010000175.1:0-6332 GCA_964453125.1 uncultured Phycisphaeraceae bacterium
GCCTCGCCCCGCGTGGTGAACTTGCTGAGGCGCTCGACGCCCTTATTGCCCTCGAACAGCTCGCCATCGAGGATGGCGCCGCGGAGTTCGAGCGCCTGGATCTTCTCGGCCCAGGTCATGATCTCGCGGGCGATGTCGACGACGGACGACCCGCCGTAGGCCAGCGCCGTCGGGCCCTGGAACATGGGCGCGAGGCCGGCGAGCGAGGAGTCTTTGAGGGCGTGTCGCGCGAGGTTGTTGCGGACGACGGTGACCTTGATCTGCTTCTTGGCGAGCCCGAGGCGCAGGCGGTTGTTGTCGTTCGCGGAGACGCCGCGGATGGAGATGACGAGCGCGTCGCTCGCGTCGCCCATGCGGTCGGTGTAGTCGCGGATGAGGTATTTCTTGGTGGTCGCCGACATGGGTTTACTCCTCCACCGCGGTGACGTGCTTGATCTGGACGCCAGGGGTCATGGCGCCGGCGATCACGATGCGCTTGATGAACACGCCCTTGGTCGTGTTGGGCTTGGTCTTCTCGATCGCGTGGATGAAGTGGTTGAGGTTCTCCACCAGGTCCGCGTTCTTGAAGGACATCTTGCCCACGACCGCGTGGATGTTCCCGCCCTTGTCGTTGCGGTACTCGACCTTGCCGGCCGAGTACTCACGCACCGCCGTCGCGACGTCCGCCGTCACCGTGCCGGCCTTGGGCGAGGGCATCAGCCCCTTGGGGCCCAGCACCTTGCCCAGCTTCGACACGACTCGCATCATGTCCGGCGTGGCGATCGCCACGTCGAAATCCATCCAGCCCTTCTCGATCTCGGCGACGAGATCCTCGCCGCCGGCCTTGACGGCGCCGGCCTCGAGCGCGGGCTTGACCTTGTCGACGTTGCAGAAGGCCACGACCTTCTTCGACTTGCCGATGCCCTTGGGCAGGGCGATCGAGCCGCGGATCGACTGGTCCGCCTGCTTGACGTCGATGCCCAGGTGCATGACCACGTTGACCGTCTGGTCGAACTTGGGCGCCTTGAACTTCTTGAGCGCCGCGACCGCTTCCTCCGCGGGGAGGGCGTCGGCGGGCTTCATCTTGTGGTTCTCGCGGGCGCGCCGGGAGAGCTTGAGCAGCGGGTCTTTCTTCGCCATGGGTTAGCCCTCCACCGTCACGCCCATGGAGCGGGCCGTGCCTTCGATGATGCGTGCGGCGGCCTCGTCGGACGCGGCGTTGAGGTCCGCCCGCTTCTCCGCGGCGATGGCCTTCACCTGCGCCCGCGTGATCTTGCCCAGTTTTTCAGTGTTGGGCTTGCCCGAGCCCTTCTCGATCTTCGCCGCTTCCTTGATCAGCACCGCCGCGGGCGACGCCTTGATCTCGAAAGTGAACGACTTGTCCGAGAAGACGTTGATGACGCAGCCGACGATCTTCCCGCCGAGCTTCGACGTCGCCGCGTTGAACTGCTGGATGAACTGCCCCGGGTTCACCCCGTTGCCGCCCAGCGCGGGGCCCAGCGGCGGCGCAGGCGTGGCCTTGCCCCCGGGGGCCATGATCTTGAACGACTTGACAAGTTCTTTCTTGGCCATGCTGCTCCACCTCCCACCGGCCCTCCGCACTCGGCGGATCTGCCGCTTCCGGCCAAGGAGAGCGGCGGGCGATCGGTGGTAAAACGGTCTTGGCTGTCCGGCCCTGGCGTTCGCGCCAAGGCGGCCCGCCGCCGGACGGTCTCCGGGCGAGGGGGAGGGAGTGTAGCCGAATCCCGCCCGGCGGCAAGCCGCCGCGTCCCTCAGCCCCCCGCCGGGGCGGCGCCCGCCCCCGATCCGTGCTACGTTTCGCCACGCGAGGCCGCCCTGCGAACTTGAGGCGCCATGGATTGGGCGCCGGTCGGTCCCGCATCCTGCGAAGGCGGACACCCTCCGGCGACGGACCAGCCGGGCGGGAGGCCCGCGGAGATCGACCGAGATGATCATTGATGTCAGGACGCGGGTCTGGACGGGGCGCGATCCCTTGGCCACCGCCTCCCTCGCCGCGGCTCCCTCCCGCCACGTCGCGGGCCAGCCCTTCCAGCACGACCCCTCCGACGCCGGCCACGCCCGCGCCATGGAACTGGTCAGTGCATCGTTCATCACCGGCTGGCGCGCCGACCGCCTTGGCGCCCACCTCGCGGCCGAACACGTCGCCGCCGCCGTGAACGCGGCGCCGCCCGGCGACCGGGTTGGCTTCGCGGGCATCGACGCCGCCTCCCCCGGCGCGCTCGACGACATCGATGGCGCGATCGACCTCGGCATGGCCGGGATCACCCTTTCCCCCGCCGACCAAGGCGTCCGCCCGACGGACGACCGGGCGCTCGCCGTGCTCGAGAAGGCCGCCGCCAGGCGCCTGCCCGTCATGGTCGCCAACCCCTGCATCCTCAGCGGCGCGAGCGTGCTGGAGTTCGCGCGCCCGGGCCTGCTCGACGAGGCCGCGCGAACCATCCCCAACCTCACCCTCGTGCTCGGCGACCTCGGCGCCGCCCACGTCGACGAGGCGCTGCTCATGCTCGGCAAGCACGAGCGTGTGTACGCGGAACTCAGCGGCGTGATCACACGAGGCTGGTCGCTCTACACCGCGCTGCTCGCCGCCTTCGAGCGCGGCGTGGCCCACAAGCTGCTCTTCGCCAGCGGCTACCCCGCCGAAACCCCCGAGCGCGCCATCGAGCGCATCTACACCGTCAACGCGATGCGCGGCGGGGCCTCGGCCCTGCCCGGCATCCCGCGCGAGACGCTCAAGGCGATCGTCGAGCGAGACGCGCTCGAGGCCCTCGGTCTCGACGCCTTCGCCCCCTCGCCCTCCACCGCCGCACGCCGCTCCGAGCCCGACCGCCCGCGCGTGGTCGTGCGCCCGGGCGTGATGGGCCGCCAGGAACCGGTGCGCCGGTGAACCCGCGCCGCCCCGCCGCGATGCGCGCGCCCGGCGCATCGTGCGCCGGCGCTCTCTTCATCGCGGCGGCATCGCTGCTGCCCGCCTGCGCCGGCATCGGTCTCGACCTCGGCGGCCCACCCTCGCTCGAGATCTCCTCCGGGCGCACCGGCGGCGTGCTCGTGCCCGCATTCGTCACCGCGGTGTACGCCTCGCCCGACGACAACACCGCCGACATCTACCTCAGCGACCTGCCGCTCGCCTCGCTCACCGCGCCCGACACGGCGCCGCTCGACAACGCCGCGGGCAGCGTCCTCCACATCCACTACTTCATCACGCCCTACGCCGGTCGCACGCCGATCGACTTCGACGCGAGCAACGTCTCCATCCGTCTCTTTGTGCTCGCCCCGGGCGCCACGCCCGACGACCCGCCGACGCTCGGCGTCTACGGCGGGGGCGGGTTCCTGCTGCCCACCGACGAGCCCGACGGCGACGACCTCGCCGGTCGAATGAAGCGCGCGACGCTCCGCCTCATCGCCGCCGCGCCGGGCTTCAACGACCGCCTCGCCGCCGCCCAGATCGACGGCGCCGTGCGCGCCACGCGCGATGAAGAGAGCGCCCGCGCGGTCGCCGCCACGCTCGGCGCCATGTTTGACGAGCGAGAAGCCCGCGCCGCCGAGCCCCCTGCGCCGATCGAACCGGGCGAAGAACCCGGCGCCGAAGACGCCGATCCCGCGCCCGAGAGCACGCCCGCCGACTCCGCCGCGACCGAGAGCCCCGCCCCGGCCGACCCGTCGCGCTAGAGTCCGGCCTCATGGCCGACGAGGACGCACCATCCATCCGCGTGAACTTCGGCCGACCGATGCCGCTGTTCCCGCTCGACGGCGTGGCGCTCCTGCCGCACGCGGTGCTGCCCCTGCACATCTTCGAGCCGCGCTACCGCCAGATGGTGGAAGACTCGCTCGACGGCTCGGGCCAGATCGCGCTGGCGGTGTTCGAGGGCGAGCGCTGGAAGCAGGAGTACCACGGCAGGCCGCCGCTGCGCCCCGCGGTGTGCGTGGCGCACATCCTGCAGCACGAGAAGCTGCCGGACGGCCGGTACAACATCCTGGTGCAGGGCGTCTGCCGCGCGCGCATCGACGACGAGGTCACGCCCGCGGAACAGGCCGCGCTCGCCAAGGGCGCGGGGCCGGACGAGCGCCTGTACCGCGAGGCGCGCCTCGCGCCCGTGGGCCTGAGCCGCGAGAACGAGGACGAGTTGAGCGACGAGCGCGAGCGCCTTCGCGGGCTGCTGCGCTCGGGCCCGCTGCGCCGCTTCACCGATGCGCAGGACCACTCGCTGGCCGAGGGCCTCGCGTCGTACCTCGACCAGCCGCCGCAGAAGATCCCCACGGGCGTCGTGGTGGACCTGATCGGCCACCTGATGGTGAAGGAGCCGAAGGTAAAGTACATGCTGCTCTCCGAGGGCGACCCGGCCGAGCGTGCGCGGATCGTCGAGGACGAACTCAAGCACCTCGCGAGCCTGATCCGCCGGGCGGACCTGCAGGTGGACCCGAAGGCGCCCAAGGGCGTGCACTGGAACTGAGTTGAATTGACATCCTTGTCCGCGGTGCGGCGCCGTGGGTGGGTGCCGTGGTACGACGCGCAGCGTCGAACCACGCTCTTCATCTCACATCGGACGCTCGATCCGATCCACTGCCAATGCGCCCTCTCGCATCCCCGCGTACCACCGCCATCTCGCGATGACCTGCGGCGCGAAGCGCTGCTTGAGCGTCCGCAGAATCGCCGACACGGGCGCATCGGGCAGCCGCGGCCACAGCAGCAGGTGGACGTGCTCCGGCATCACGACCCACGCGACGAGATGAAACCGATGCTTCCCGCGCGCCGCCGCGAGGTGATCGACGAAGCAGTCCTTGATCGCATCGTTCTTGAACAGCGGCAGTCGCTGAACGCACGAGAACGTCAGGAACCGGAGGTGGTTGGTGTGCTCGACCCGTACCCGGTGTCTGCGCTGCGCCACGCCCAAGAGTATGCCACGTCCAACCGTGGTTCGTCCCGCCGGCTTGGCGCCGGCGGGCCGTACCACGGCACCCCGAACAGCGGCGCGTTCTCGCAGGCCATCGACTCACCCCCGCTTCAAACTCTCGGTAATCGCCACCTCGTGCAGTCGCATGCTCTCCCTGTCCAGCGCTTCTTTGGCCCGGTGGAACTCGTCCGCGTTCACCGATCTCCAATCCGTTTCCCCCCGAGCCGCGAGCGCCGCGAGCGCGGTCATCGCTGACTCCAGCGCCAACACGTACGCGGGCTCAAGCCGCGCCCGCACCCGCGCCAACGCATCGTGCGTCCACGTGATGTCCAGCCTCGCGTTCACCACCAGGTCCGCGACTCGGTGGCGTGCGAAGTCCTCCCTCGCGTGCGCGAACGAGTCCGCCTCGATGCGCTCCACCTCCTCGCGCGTCAGCCCGTGGTTCGGAACGACCTGCAGCGCCGCCCGCTTGCCCGACCGGCGCTCGTGCGCCGACACGCTCAGCACGCCGCTGGCGTCCACCAGGAACTCCACCTCCACCTGCGCCAGCCCCGCGGGCATCGGGGGCAGACCGCTCAGGTGGAACACCCCGAGCGAGCGGCAATCCGCCACCATTTCACGCTCGCCCTGCACCACGTTCAGCTTGATCGACGTCTGCCCGTCCACGCTCGTGCTGAACATCTCCGTCGCCCGCGCCGGCACGTTCGAGTTCCGCACGATCAGCTTCGCCACGCCCCCGCCCGCCGTCTCGATCCCCAGCGACAGCGGCAGCACGTCCAGCAACAACGCCCCCGTCGTCGTCCCCTCCAGCAGCGACGCCTGCACCGCCGCCCCCATCGCCACCACCATGTCCGGGTCCAGAGCGGTGTAGGGCGTGCGCCCGAAGAACTCCCCCACCATCGATCGGATCAGCGGCGTCCTCGTCGATCCCCCCACCAGCACCACCGTGTCGATCTCCTTCGCGTCCACGCGCGCATCGCGCAGCGCCTGGCGGCAGCGAGCGATCGTCCGCTCCGCCCACGGCCGGATCATCCCCTCGAACTCCTCGCGCGTGATCGTCCGGTCATAGACCCGCGCGCCGCCACGCTCGTCTGGCCCGATGTCCACGCGAACGCTCGCCGCCGGCTCGTTCGAGAGGCGCACCTTCATCGCCTCGGCCAGCCCGCGCAGCGACTGCATCGCGGACGCGCCGATCGCCGCGCCGTTCTCGCCCCCTACCCCGCCGAACCGCTCGCGGATCTCGCGAAGAAACATCGCGAGGAGCATCTGGTCAACGTCGTCACCGCCCAGGCGCGTGTCGCCCGCGGTGGCCAGCGTCTCGAAGAACGCGGTCTCTCCGGGTTTCTCCGCCGGCGTCACCCTCAGGATCGAGATATCGAACGTGCCGCCGCCCAGGTCGTAGACCGCGATGGTGCCGGGCGCCTTGCTCGTGACGCCCACGCC
>CAYVSR010000176.1:0-6286 GCA_964453125.1 uncultured Phycisphaeraceae bacterium
AGGCGGCTGATGGCGGCGGTGGTCCGCCGGGTGGCGCGGGCTTCGAGGTACTTTCCCAGCAGGATCAGCACGACGATGACGGAGGCGGCCTCGTAGTACACCGGGACCATGCCCGCGGCGTTCGCACCGGCGCCCGCGTGCGAGCCCATGGGCGCCGCCCCGGCGACGCGCGAGAAGAACTCCGGCCGGATGGTCGCCGCGAGCGAGTAGAGGTACGCCGCGCCGGCGCCCAGTGCGACGAGCGTGTCCATGTTGGCGCTGGCGTGGGTCGCGCCCTTCCACGCCGAGCGGAAGAACTGCGCGCCGCACCAGAAGAGGATGGGGGTGGTCAGGGCGAGCTGGGCCCAGTTGACCCACGGGGCGTCGAGCGCTTCGATCGAGCCGTGGGACATGGCGATGACCACCGTCGGCACGGCGAGCGCGCCGCCGATGATCGTCTTGCGGAGGAGCCGGCTCGCTTCGGCGCGGCCGACGCGCATGTGGGACGAGCGCTCGTCGGCGCCCGGGCCGGATTGTTCCGTCGGCGCGTGGTCGTGATTCCCGTGCACGCCCGGGTGGCTCGACGGCGCGTCCGTCGCCGAGCCAGGCGGGGGCACGATCGCCTTGTAGCCGAGGTCGTCCACCGCCTGCGCGAGCGCCGCCGGCCCGGTGGCGCCGGGGTCGAATGTCACCGTGGCGACGCCGGTGGCGAAGTTGACGCTCGCGGACGCGACGCCCGGCTGCTTGCCGAGGCGCTTCTCGATTCGGGCGGCGCACGAGGCGCAGGACATGCCCTCGATGGGGAGGTCGCACCGCTCGACCGGCCGAGACGGCGGGGGGGCGTGCTCGTGATGGCTCTCGTGGTTCATCGCCGCTCGTCCGCGCCGCGTGGCGCCGGCCGGTTCGATCGTGTGGGGCTCGGGCCGTTCCGGGCTTAGCGTATCGCCGCGCTGCCCATGGTCGCCGAAACGGCGGGTGGCGCCTCGAGGCGCCCGCCGACGGCGTGCTCGAGGGCGATGCGGGCGAGCGCGGCGTCGCGCTCGAGGTCGTTGAGTGTGCGTCGGGCATCGACCAGTTCGCGCTGCGTCTCGAGCACGGCGGTGACGTCGGCGTCGCCGGCGTCGAGCGCGCCCCGGGCGAGCGCCAGGTTGTCGGCGGCCAGGCCGACGAGTGAAGCGCGTCGGCGCTCGACGAGGCGGGCGGCGCTGTCCGCCGCGACCCACGCGACGCGCGCCTCTCGCACGGCGCGCTGGGCGACCGCTTCGTACGTGGCGAGGGCAGCGCGGGCGAGGGAGCCCGCCTTGGCGATCTGCGCCTCGTTCGTGTCGAAGATCGGGACGCCGATCTCGATCACGGGTCCGACGGACTTCTCGCCCGACTCGGAGCGCTCGAATTCGGCCCCGACGCCGAAGTCGCGCAGGCGGCTCTGCTCCTCGACCGTCAGGTCGGCCCGGTGCGCCTCGGCGACCGAGCGCGCCGCGGCGACGTCCAGGCGCTGGGAGGCGGCGAGGGCGATCACGCCGGGCTCGCCGGGGGTGGGCGACGGGTCGGCGGAGAGGGCGGGCTGCGCTTCCCAGCCCGCGTGCTCGGCGGCGAAGCCGATCAGCTCGAGCATCCGGCGCCGCTCCTGGGCGAGGTCGCGGAGGGAGATCTCTCGCTCGGCCTCGGCCCCGGCGAGGCGCTGCCTGGCCCGGTTGACGTCCAGCGTGATCCCCTCGCCGGCGCGTACCCGAGCCTCGAACGATTCGATGGTGCGCGCAATGGTCGCGAGGTTCTCGTCGATCAGCGCGACCTCGCGCTGCCCGAACACGATGCGGGCGTGCGACGCGCGCACCTCGGCCACGAGCGCCAGCGCCTTGTCGGAGACGTCGAGCACTGTCTGGTTCAGTCGGGCGTCGGCTGCCCTGATCCTGTCGTCGCGCAGCCACAGCGCGGCGAACGACTGCACGACCTGCGCGCCGACGAACGTGCCCCCGCTGACGGGGTCGAACGGGAATCGGAGCGTGAACTGCAGCACCGGGTTGGGCAGCAGCCCGGCCTGCACGAGATCGGCGTGGGACGCGGCGATCGCCTCGACCTCGGACCGGATCTGGCGGTTGTTGCGGAGGGCCATCGCCACCGCCTGTTCGACGCGCAGGGGCGCGCGGCCGTCCCACGAGGTCAGCGCCGGCTCCCACGCCTCGCTCCACTCGGGCGCGACGCCGGAGCGCTCGGCGACGGTCGCCGCGGCGCGCCCGATGTCGGGTCCGGGGTCGAGCGACGCGCAGCCGCCGGCGAGGGCGAGCGCCGAGACCGCGAGGATCGCGCGGGAGCGTGGGTGGTGGATCGCGTGCGTCATTCCGGGTCTCGTTCGCTGGGCGTGCGTCGCATGTGCGTTGTCCTTCAGGCGATGGAATGGGAGTCTGGCGCGGCGGGTTGGGCCGACGCGGCGCGCTTCTCGGCGTGCTCGCGCGCAAGGCGCTCGGCCGCGGCCCTGCCGAAGCGGTGGAAGATCGCTGGCGTGACGAAGAAGTCGAGCAGGGTGCTGGTGATCAGCCCGCCGAAGATCACGATGGCGACGGGGTGGAGGATCTCCTTGCCCGGGTCGCCGTGGCTGAGCACGAGGGGCACGAGGCCGAGCCCCGCGGTCACGGCGGTCATGAGGACTGGCGCGACGCGCTCCTGGCTGCCACGGACGATCAGTTCCTTGCTCCAGACCGCCCCCTCTTCGGTCATGAGGTGGATGTAGTGGCTGACCATCAGCACGCCGTTGCGTGTCGCGATGCCCGTCAGCGAGATGAGCCCCACGAGCGAGGCGACGCTGAACGGCTCGCCCGTGATCGCCAGCGCCGCGATGCTCCCGATGAACGCGAAGGGCACGTTGAGCATGATCTGCAGCGCCACCATCGAGGAGCGGTAGTGCGTTTGCAGGAGCACGAAGATCGCGACGAGCGAGCACGCCGCGAGGAGGACGAGCGTGCGCGTCGATTCGCGCTGCGCTTCGTACAGGCCGGCGTGCACGAGCGTGTAGCCCTGCGGCAGGCGGACGTCCGAGGCGATCGACGCCCGGATGTCCCGCACCGTCGAGCCGAGGTCGCGCCCGCGCACGTTGCAGGACACCACGATCCGACGCCGGAGGTTCTCCCGCGCGATCTCGTTGGGGCCGATGGTCTCGACGAGGTCGGCCACGTCGCGCACCAGCACGACGGCGCCGGTCGGGGACACCAGTCGCACGTCGCGCAGGCGCGACGGGTCGGTGCGGAACTCGTCCGCGAGCGTCAGCACGATGTCGAACGCCTTGAGCCCGTCGAGCGTCTGGCCCACGACACGACCCTTCGTCGCCGTCTCCAGGGCGTCCGTGAGCGCCTTGGGCGTGAAGCCGACTCTGGCGGCGGCGTCGCGTCTGACGACGATCTGGAGCTGGGGCACGAGCTCCTGCTGCTCGACCTGGAGGTCGACCACGCCGGGGATGCCGCGCATCGCCGCGTGCGTCCGCTGCGCGAGGTCGCGGAGGGTGGCGAGGTCGTCGCCGAAGATCTTGACCGCGACCATCGCGCGGACGCCGGAGAGCAGGTGCTCGATGCGGTGGCTGATCGGCTGACCGACGCCCACGCTGACGCCGGGGAACACCGCGAGTTTCGCCTCGATCTGGGAGAAGACCGCCTCTCGCTCGAGCATGTCGCCCGGCGCGGGCGGGCGGCGCCCGCTGGGTTGGGCGTGCTTCGCGGGGTGGCGGGCCTCCTCGTCGGTCCAGAGCGCGACGTCGATCTCGGAGGAGTGGACGCCTTCCGCGTGCTCGTCCTGCTCGGCGCGTCCCGTCCGGCGCGCCGTTCCCTTGACCTGCGGGATGGTCAGGATCGCCTCCTCCGCCCGGTTCGCGAGCGCGCCCGACTCCTCCAGCGAGACGCCGGGCCGAGCGAGAAACGAGACCGTGGCCGAGCCCTCGTTGAACGCGGGCAGGAACTCGGAACCGAGGCGGCTCGCGACAAATCCGGCGACGGCCACGAGCATCGCGAGCGCGCCGAGCGTCGCCAGGGGCCGCGGCATGGACACCGCGTACGACCGAAGGGCGAGCCGCTTGCACACGCGGAGCAGCGGGCCATCGCCCGCGTGGGCCATTCGTCGCGACCCGGGGAGCAGGTAGGACGCGAGCGCCGGCGTCACGGTGAGCGCGACCAGCAGCGACGCGAAGATGCTGATGATGTAGGCCGACGCGAGCGGCGCGAAGAGCCGCCCCTCGATGCCTGGCAGAAAGAACGTCGGGAGAAACACGAGGTTGACGATGACCGTGCCGAGCAGGATCGGGTTGCGGACCTCGCTGGAGGCCGAGTACACGACGGACAGGGTCGGTCTGGGTCGTGCGGCGTGGCGGTTCTCTCGGAGTCGCCGGTAGACGTTCTCGACGTCGACCACCGCGTCGTCCACCAGTTCGCCCACCGCGACCGCGATGCCGCCGAGCGTCATCGTGTTGACGCCGATCCCGAACCAGCGGAACACCAGGAAGGTCATCAGGACGGACAGCGGGAGCGCCACGAGGGTGACCAGCGTCGTGCGCACGTTCATCAGGAAGAGGACCAGCACGACGACCACCAGCGCCGCGCCGATGCCAAGAGCCTCGAGCACGTTGGCGACGGCGGCGCGAATGAAGTGTTCCTGCCGGAAGACGTCCGGGTTGATGTCGAGCCCGGCCGGCAGCGTGGGACGGAGGCTGTCGATCGTGTCGTCGAGCAGAGCGGTCAGGGCGAGCGTGTCGGCCCCGGGCTGCTTCTGGATCGCCAGGATGACCGCCGGGTGCGCGTTCTCCGACCCGTCGCCTCGCTTGATGGTCGGGCCCGACTCGGTCACGACGGCGACATCTCGCACCAGCACGGGGCGCGGGGGCGAGGCGGCGTCGCCGCGCATCGCGACGAGCGAGGCGCCGATGTCCTCCGCGGTCTGCACCCGCCCGATGTTGCGGACGACGAGTTCGCGGGCGCCCGAGGCGACGAACCCGCCGCCGGTGTTCTGGCTCGCCGCGAGCAGCGCCCCCTCGAGGTCCTCGAGCCCGAGGCCGAACATGCGCAGCCTGTCCGGGTCGGCGCGCACGCGGAACTGTCTCAGCTCGCCGCCCATCACCGTGACCTGGGCGATCCCGGGGACGGACAGCAGCGCGGGCCGGAGCACGAACTCCGCCTGCGTCCGCACCTCCATGAGCGCAAGCGTCTTGCTGGAGACGCTCATCAGCACGATCTCGCCCATGATGCTCGACGCGGGCGTCATGATCGGCACGACGCCGGGGGGGAGTTTCTCGAGGATCGTGCCGAGCCGCTCCGACACCACCTGGCGGTTCCGCGCCGGGTTCGTGCCCCAGAGGAACTCGACGTACACGATCGACAGCCCGAGCGTGCTCCGCGTGCGCACGCGCTCCACGCCCGGCGACCCGTTGACTGCGGTCTCGATGGGGTACGTGACCTGGGCCTCGACCTCTTCGGGCGCGAGACCGGGCGCCTCGCCGAAGATGGTCACGACGGGCCGATTGAGGTCGGGGAGCACGTCGGTCGGCGTGTTCAGCGTGACGTACACGCCGCAGGCCGAGACCAGCAGCGCGGCGATCAACACCAGCGCGCGGTTGTGCAGCGAGGCCCTGATCATCCAGTTGAGCATGCGGGCTTCCTGCCTTAGTCGTGCGAGTGGCCGTGGCCGTTGTCGTGGTCGTCGGGATCGGCGCCTTGGGCGACAGGGCCATCGCCCCGGAGTTGCGACAGGCTGAACGCGCCGCGCCACACGATCACGTCGCCGGGCACGAGCCCGTGCGTGATCTCGACCACGCGGTCGTCAAGGGCGCCGGTCGCGACGTCCTGCTTCACGAACGTGTCGCCGGTCTTGAGAAACACGTACGCCAGCGGGCCCTCGCGCACGATCGCCGAGGGGGGCACGACGACCGCGCTCTCGTTGACTCCCAGCACGACGGCGAGGTCGACGAACTGCCCCTGGCGCAGCGCCCCCAGGGCGTTCTGCGCGTCGATCACCAGGGCGCCGGTGCGCTTGATCGGGTCGATCACGGGGCTGACGAATCGCACCACGCCCTCGCCGAGCGTGTGGCCATCGGCCCCCTCACGGATGCGCACCGTGGCGCCTCGCGCCCCCGCGAGCGATGGGAGCAGGCTCTCGGGCGCTTCGGCCTCGATCTCCAACGCGGAGAGGTCGAGGATGCGGACGACGCTTTGACCCGCGTCCACCGCCTGGCCAACCACCGCGTCGCGCGAGATGACCACGCCGTCGATCGATGCGACGAGGGTGAGGGCGCCGTTCTCGGTGGCCCCGAACGCGCCGATCAGGCGGCGCAGCG
>CAYVSR010000177.1:0-6258 GCA_964453125.1 uncultured Phycisphaeraceae bacterium
GGCTCTCGGCGGCGACGATGTGGATGCACTTGGCGGGGCAGATCGTCGGGCACATCATGCAGGCGACGCACTTGACGCGGCCGGCGTCGTCGCGGTTGAGGCGGTGCACCCCGCGGAAGTTGGAGGCGTTCTGGCCGCCCTGCAGGACGGGGAGGTGCTCGCGCCGCTGCTCGGGGTACTGGATGGTGCGGCTGGTCTTGCCCTGGCCGAAGGAGGTGAAGAAGTGGCGCATCGTCGTGCCCATGCCCTTGACGATCTCGGGGATGTAGACGGACTCCGAGCGGGTCATGGGGGGCGAGGAGAGGGTGACGATGTCGGCGTCCTTGATGGCCATGGGGAGATTCTAGCGGCGCGTGAGCCATTCGCGCACGACGCGCTCCGCGGCGGCTTCGAGGAGTTCGGGGCCGCGGCGGAGGGCTTCGTCGAGGGGCATGCCGGGGGGGGTGATGACGTGGATGGCGTCGAAGAGACCGCCGTTGTCTTTCGAGAGCGGTTCCCAGCCCGGGCCGGTTGAACCCACCAAGGCGGCCACGGGCGTCTTCTTCTCCGACGCGACTCGTGCGACTTCCAGCGGCGCCTTGCCGCGAAGGTCTGTCGCGTCGACTCGACCCGCCCCGGTGAGGCACAATGCGATCGGAAGGGCGTGAAACACATCGTCGAAGTGAAGCAGTTCCAGAACCAGGCGAGCCCCGGGGTACAGTCGCGCGCCCCCGCACGCTACAAGCCCAAACGCGAATCCTCCGGCGGCGCCCATGCCTGGCGCGTCCGGATTGGCCCGCGCGCCAGCCTCGCGGCAGCGGTGCGCGAAGTTGCGCAGCCCCTCGTCGAGGCGCTCGACCTGCCCGGGCGTCGCGCCTTTCTGCGGCGCGAATGTGTGCGCTGCGCCGCGAGGACCGAAGAGGGGGTTGTCGACATCGTTGGCGATGACGATCTCGGTCTTTCGAAGGCGACGATCGACGCCGCTCGCGTCGATGCGTGCGATGCGCAACAGGTCGGCGCCGCGGGGACGATCGATGAGGGCTCCACCCGCATCGAAGAATCTCACGCCGAGCGCGGCGAGCGCGCCGGCGCCGGCGTCGTTGGTGGCCGAGTTGCCTATGCCGATGTGGATGTGTCTCGCGCGCGCGTTCAGCGCCGCGAGAATAAGTTGGCCTGCGCCGTAGGTTGTAGTGCGTTCGGGATCGCGTCGGTCGGTCGGCACCAGGGCGAGACCGGCCGCGGACGACATCTCCATGGATGCCCACGGCCTGGCTCCGAGGAGCCCGCCGCCGCCCTGGAGCAGCAACGGCGCGAGAACTGAATCGCCCATGGGTCCGGTGACTTCGACGGATTGCAGCGTGTCACCCTTGTCCCGAATCGCGTCGATGAACCCGGCGCCGCCGTCGGAGACAGGGATGAGAATGGGCTCAACGCGGACGCCAGATGAGGTTATGCCGCGCGTCACGCCGCGCTCGATCGCTTCCGCCGCTTCGCGCGCGGTCATGCATTCCTTGAACGCGTCGGGGGCGATCAGGATGCGGAGAGGGCGGGGCACGGGGGCATTATGCGCTTAGCCGAACCACCAGAATCGCCTCCGGCGCGTGGTGATCATCCTGACGCCATCGTCGCCGACGATGCAGACCGGATCTCGCCGTGGGCCGAGGAAGAGCTTCGCCTGAAAGCGCCAGCGGCGCCACGCCGACACCCGCGGACGCACGGGCTTGGGCAGATGAAGCGCGTGCAGGTCGGGTCCGGCCGCGGGCATGGGGTTCGGAGCCCCGAGCGCCCGGAGAAAGTCCCAGAGTTGATCGTATTCGCCTGCGCAGTACTGGTCGTCGGGGTAAGCCTTGTCTTTCACCAGATAGTCGCAGGTGAAGTCGCCGATCTGAACATACCCCCACGCTCTGAGGTGCCGGTTGATCCGTTCCACGGGGATGTTCCACGCGCTCGCCAGCACGCTCGGGTCGCCGCGCCACTTCGCGATTCGCGTCGGGTCGTCGTCCCAATACTCGGGCAACGTGCTGAAGAGACTGATGCACTCCGCGCCGCGGTACAGGGCGTAATCCCAGTGCGACCCTTCCTGGATGCGGGCCTCCATCCAAACGCAGCGCAGCCGGGCGCCGATGGCGGCGCACAACCGAGTCTCCTCGCCGCCGTTGTATGGCATGTACACCGAGACGGTGTCGCCCACGCGAGCCGTCCTGCAGTCCGCGCTCTTCCCTTCGGTGTACGCCCCCCACCGGATTGAGCCGCCGAAGCACGCAGTCGCGCTCTCGAACTCGGCGCGAAACTGATCGTCGTCGACGCCCCGAAACACCCATAATTTCAGATACCTGCCCATACGGCCCCCGATCTCATTGAACTTCGGATCGTACCGATCGTCGCGTCGCGACCTCGCGCTCAACGCTTCAGCAGTTTCTCCAGTTCCTTCCGGAACCCGAGGAACTCGCGGAGGTGCTCCTGCTCGTCGGCGAGGTTGGTGATGGCGAGGTCCTGCGTGGGCATGTCGGCGCCGTCGCACATGTCGATGATCTTCTCGTACTGCTTGATCGCGCCCTCTTCGGCGTCGATCACGCCGTCGATCACTTTCAGCAGGTCCGTGGTGTCCTTCGGGGGCTGGAGGGATTTCTGCGACCACTCGAGCGAGAGGGAGCCGGGGACGGCGCCGCCGAGGGTCTTGATGCGCTTGGCGAGGCCTTGGGCGTGGGCGATCTCGGCGGGGACGTCGGCGCTGAGGGCGGCCTTGATGGGCGAGGCGAGGGCGCCGTCGAGGTTGTTCGAGGCGGCGATGTAGTTCATCACCGTCTCGATCTCGAGGTTGTAGGAGATGGTGAGCGCCTCGATGACGGCGCGGGTGTCGGTGGCCTTCTTCTTTGACATGCGTTCGCTCCTCGGCGCCGTGCGCGCGGCGGGGTGGATGGTAGGCGCCGGCGTTCGACGCGGGGAGCGGCGGGCTCGAGGTTCGGGGTCACGCGCCGGGCGCGAAGCCCATCGCACCGTCGATGCGCGCGGCGCTCTCGCGGATGCAATCCAGCCCGCCGGGGATGCGGCCGTCGCGCAACGCGCGGGCGATAGCCTCGTGCATGGCCGGCGCCGGGCAGGGGCGTTCGTGGGCGGCGCCGGTAGCCGGGGGCATGTTGTTCGCGTCGAGCAGCAGATCGGCGCCGGCGTTGTGGGCGAGCACACACGCCTCTTCGGGCGAATAGCGCTGCGCGATGGCGCGCATGTCGAGCGAATCGGTGACGACGGCGGCGCGGAAGCCGAGCGCCTCGCGCAGCAGACCGGTGGTGACCGCGCGAGAGAGCGATGCGGGGTGGTCGGGGTCGAGGCGGGCGTGGAAGAGGTGGCCGGTCATGACGAAGGGGGCTGCGTGCGCGCGGGCGCCGGCGCCCGCGAACTGCGCGAAGAGCGCACGATAGGGAGTGAGTTCGGCGTCTTCGCGCCACGTCGCGGTGATGTCCGTGAAGCCCAGGTGCGAATCGGCGGCGGAGGAGCCGTGGCCGGGGAAGTGCTTGAGGCAGGCGCACACGCTTGCACGCCGGTGGGCGCCGAGCGATTCCGCCGCGCACGCCGCAACGAGCGCCGGGTCGCCTGAGAATGCGCGTCGCTTGCCCGCGATAATCGGGTTCGCCGGGTTTACCGCGACATCCACGCACGGCGCGAAGTTGAGGTTGAAGCCCGCGGCGGCCACCGTGCGCGCCAGCGCATCGTGCTCGGTCACTCGTGCGTCGGCAGGCAGCGCGCCGACCGCCTCGGCGCTGAGCGTGCAGGGGAAGCCGCGGCGCGGGGCGAGGCGCGCCACCTCGCCGCCCTCCTGGTCCACGGCGACGATCGTGCCCGCGCCGAGCGCCTCGCGAATATGCGCGGTGAGTTCGCGCGTCTGCGCGGGTGAGAGGATGTTGCGCGGGCTGCGGCTCAGGGCTTCGTCGCGCGGGACGCCAGCGCCCAGCAGCGGCGCGAGGGTCGGCGCGTGGGCGTCGAACAGGATCACCGCGCGGCAGCGCGCCTCGCGGCAGGCGGCGAGATCGGCGCGGAGAAGTGGGTCGTCTGGCGCAGCGCCGCGCACGCCGACCATCAGCAGGCGGCCGATCTGCGAGGCGGTGTCGTTGTCGGGCGCGGCGGGCACGCGGCTCATGATGGCGTGGGCTGGTCGCGCGGTGCAACCGGACGGCCGAGCAGGCAGACGGCGAGGGCCAGCGCCGTGCCCAGCAGCATCTGCCAGCCCATCGAGAGTTTGAGGCCCTTGAGGGGCGGCAGGATGTCGGTGAGCCAGGGGAACCGTGGGCCGAATCGGACGAGGGCGATGCTCGCGAAGCCGACGGCGAGGGCCGCGATGACGCTGCGGGCGTTGCCTCGCTTGGTGAACAGCGCCGTGAGGAACACGGCGAGCAGGCCGGTGTACGCGAAGATCATGACGCCGATGGCGAAGGGGAGCAGCCCCTGCCCGCTGGCCTTCTGCCAGCGCACGCACACGCATGCGAACGCCGCGAGTACGGCGCCCCAGCCGAACACCGCGAGGCGCGAGGCTCGCACGTAGTGGCGCTCGTCGCGCCCCGGGCGCAGGGGCTTGTAGAAATCGACGATCGCGGCGCTGGCCATGGCGGAAAGGGCGGAGGCGAGCGAACTCATGGCGGCGGCGAACACGCCCGCGATCATCAGCCCGCGCAGGCCCGCGGGCGTGCGCTCGAGGATGTACGTCAGGAACACCTGGCGTGTGTCGGTGGGCGTGGCGGGGGCGGGCAGGCCCGCGGCGGTGAAGATCTCGGGGCGCTGGTAGCGCACGTACAGCAGCAGGCCGATGCACAGGAAGAGCAGCGCCACGCCCAGGCCGATGAAGTTGGAGACCACGGCGGACCACGCCCCGCGCACGGCGTTCTTGCAGGTGAGCATGCGCTGGGCGAGGTCCTGGTCGGCGCCGTAGACCGCCATGTTGTAGCTCGTGTAGCCGCATCTGGCCGACCAGAGCGAGTAGGGGAGCGCCGGGTCGGTGCGGGTGTCGAGGAGGGTGAGTTTCGAGGCGCCGTCGGCGCCCTTGGCGTCGGCGAGCGTCCGCGCGATGTCGGCGATGGGGAGCGGGATGTCGCGCAGCAGCATGACACAGGCGACGACGGCGGCGCCGACGAAGAGGAGCGTCTGGGGCGTCTCCGTCCAGATGACGGCCTTGATGCCGCCGACCATGGTGTAGACGGTGGCGACGCCGGTGACGATGAAAATGGCGAGGAAGAGGTTGCGTTCCTCGAGGCCGCCGAAGGCGATCAGCGAGAACGGGATGGCGGCGACGAAGAGGCGCGCGCCGGAGGCGAAGACGCGCCCGATAAGGAACATGCCCGACGCGGCCTTCTGGGCCCCCGGGCCGAAGCGCCGACCGACGATCTCATAGATCGACGCCACCCCGTGCCTGTAGAAGGCGGGCACGAAGAAAAGGGCGACGACGACGACGGCGATGAAGCCGGAGAGGTTCAGCGAAAGGTAGGTGAGGTTGCCGGTGTAGGCGTCCTCGGGCGCGCCGATGAAGGTCACGGCGCTGACGGACGTGGCCACGATGGAGATCGCCGCGGCCCAGACGGGGATGCCCCGGTCGGCGAGGAAGTAGTCGCGGAGGGTGCGCTGGCGGCGGGCGTAGTAGAGGCCGATCGCGAGCATGCCGAGCATGTAGGCCACGAGGACGGCCCAGTCGATCGCGTTGAAGCGGGCGGCGTGCATGCGTGAGGGAGGCTATCGGCAAGCGCGGGGCGTGCGGCGCACTCTGCGCGGCGCGACGCGCGTGCCTGTCTTGCATTCCCTCTGTCCCTCCGTTCCTTCGTGCCTTCCTACTCCCACCTCGTCACGTGCCACTGCTTCTTGCCGCGGCGCAGGAGGGCGACGGCGCGGTGGAGGAGACGATCTTCGGTGAGGCGGTCGTCGGGGCCGACCTTGGCGCCGTTGAGGGCGATGGAGCCGTTCTGGAGGAACTCGCGAGCCTCGCGCTTGCTCTTGGCGAGCCCGGTCTCGACGAGGAGATCGACGAGGGACTTGCCGGGCAACCCCGGCGGGCTCGTCCCACCCTGCGCGCCGCCGGCATGTGCGTCTCCCCGCTGCTCGTCAGAGCCCGGAGCGGCAGCGACGGGGGCAACCGCCGCCGCACTCAGTTCCGCCCGCTTGTGCGTGGTGGTTGGCGCGCTCGCGAAGGCCTCGCGCAGTGTGGCCTCGTCGAGCGCCGCGACCTCGCCGCTGAACAGGGCGCGTGCGGCGGTCTCGGCGCGCTGCATCTCCGCCTCGCCGTGCAGGAGCGCGGTGGCG
>CAYVSR010000178.1:0-6228 GCA_964453125.1 uncultured Phycisphaeraceae bacterium
CGCCCCCATCAAGCAGATCGCCCACAACTGCGGCCTCGACGGCTCGGTCGTGGCGAACAAGGTCGAAGAGAACGACGCCACCAACTTCGGCTTCAACGCCCTCACCCACGAGTACGGCGACATGATGAAGATGGGCGTGCTCGTGCCGACGAAGGTCGAGCGCGTGGCGCTGCAGAACGCGGCGTCGGTGGCGGGCCTGCTGCTGACCACGGACGCGGCGATCACGGAGATCAAGGAGAAGAGGTCCCCGGCGCACGCGGGAGCGGGCGCGGGGATGGATGATATGGATTATTGAGATTCGACCATCGAGGCGTCGTCGAGAGGCGACACCTCGGTCTTGACCATGCGTATTTCGGCGCTCTCACTCACTGATTGTTGGAGCTTTGGCGCGGGCGCCGATCGGATTCCCTTCGGCACTCGCACAGCGATCGTCGGACCGAACAATGCGGGCAAGTCGAATCTCTTGCGCGCGTTTCGACTTGCGCAGCGAGCAATGTCCGGTGGCACAAATCCCACTGAGGTGGACGCTCCACCTCAGGTTGCTCATCAGTCCGCGGCCCGCGAACCAAAGCCCTCGATGCGCGTGTCGATGGCACTCGATGCCGCCGACATCTCGCAGCTTGTCGACGCACTCCAACTTGCCGGTAACCAGCCTCGGGCAGGGGAGGTGCTACAACAGATCTTGGAACTAGGCTTGGACCTGACTCTTACGGCTGTCAACGAGTCTAGATTTGCGGCCGGTTTATCCACACCAGCCTTTCCCACCGTATACGCAGCCCGCGAAAGCATCGCGGACCCAACAAGAGATCACGTCCTGCAGCTCTGGCAATCTCGGGGTCTCGGAGAATGCGCAAGACTACTCAAGGATTGGGCGCAGCGCATTGTGTACTTCTCGGCTTTCCGCGAGATATCCACTCCGTCCAGCCTGGGGAATGCGATGCGATCGCACTTGCACCAGTGGCACGGCCCCACGACTGTCGCTCATCCAGAACGGCACAAGTTTCGCGAGATTGAACGGCGGTTTTGCTATCTCTCGGGAATGACCAACGCGCATCTCCGGGTTAGCCACGATGGCTCGCAACTGATCGTAGAGGCGAACGAGCGATACCTAGACATCGAGAGACTTGGCGACGGTCTCAAGCAATTATTGCGTTTTGCATTCGAATCAGTGATTCGACCTCAAAGTCTGTTCTTAATTGAGGAGCCCGAGTTACACTTGCACCCTGGCACCCAACGCAGGCTCGCCTACGCGCTCCAAGAGTACGCTGTCCACCAGCTGATAGTTTCCACACACTCGCCCGTGTTCCTTGACGGCGGCCTAACCGACACAATCTTGCTGGTGGATCACAACGACACTGAGAGTGTCGTTACGCCATGCACTCAGTTTACTCAATTGCGAAAAACCCTCGATCTGCTCGATGTACGCGCAAGCGACTTACTCCAGGCCGTCGTTGCCGTATGGGTTGAAGGCCCCTCCGATCGACACTTTCTCAAGCGCTGCCTGTGGCTCTCGGCGCCAGAACTTCAGGAGGGCATTCACTATCAGTTTGTGTATTATGGCGGATCGTTACGCAAGCACATTTCGTTCGATGATGACAGCGACTTGCCAAAGCTGCTTCGCTTGGCTCGACACGCACTATTTGTGGCCGACCGCGACACAGCATCCGAATCGCTACCCATTGCGGCTCAAGTTTCACGACTGGCGAATGAGTGCGAGAAGAGTGGCGGCGTCGCGTGGATCACCGCGGGGCGGGAAATCGAAAATTACCTGGGCCAAGACCTACTTCAGAGGACACTCTCGGATCTCGGCGGCCTGAGCTCGCTTTCGGTGGCACTGGATCCATTTGACGACCTTAACGCGGTCCTCGCTCGTCTCCGATCTCTGCATCCGGACTGTCATGCACGGTGGATTTGGTCATACGATGACAACAAAGTTCGCATGATGCATGAATTCTCCGCTCGTCTTCAGATCGGCGACCTCGATCAACTTGATCTTCGGAAACAGTTGACGCGAGCGGTACAGTACATTCGCACTGCGAATGGCTTACCCCTCGGATAACCGCCATTGCGATCAGTCGAAGTCACGAGATGATCGCCCACGCGCCGCGGCTAGCGGCCGGCGCAGTACGCAATCACAAGACCGCCTTGAGCCGCAGGTGATCCAAGTATCGATTGAGCGAGATAAACCGAGTTGCGACTTCTCTGATTTCTCGACTCGCGTGATCCCAAAAGCAGACGTCGACCCTGAACCCTCGCTTCTTGAGCATCTCGATGGCGGGGACGTAATCAGCGTCGCCGGCTACCAATGTCACGGAATCGCCTGATTTCATGACTTGAAATGAATCCTGAATCATCTCCGCCGTGATTTGCGTATCGATCTTTTTTTCTTTGTTCTGCGCGTTACGATCGTGCACGATAACTTCAAAGCCGTTCTTGCGCGCGATGTCCCACAGGGAGTCGTTTTGTGGCGGGCGGGACCCAAACAACACTGCTCGGCCCACTTGGCCTCCTCCCGCGAACTCGAAGAGCCGCCCAAAATCCAACTTCCACCCGTAATCGCAGATTCGCTCATCACACGCTGCCCAAATGTCTGGCGCGTCCCCCTTCGCCACGGCGGAGACGTGCATTCCTTCGATCCAAATGTTCGAATTGTCTACGTATAGATAGTTTGGCATGTGCACATCCTATTGTGACGGGTGGTGGGTGGCATGGCCAAGCACTTCGCTTGGCTATGGAAAGGCGAGCATATGCCGCTCGACCCCGTCCCGCGCCGCGGCGGCTTCCCCGACACTCTCCGACCTCCCCATAGCCAACCTCCGGTTGGCCATGCCACCCCGCCGGTGGCGTGCGGCGCTTGAAGTCACTTCTTCGCCTTCGTCTTCTGGTTCTTTGGCTCAACCCCGGCGCGTATGGCCGCGTCGAGCACGTCCACGTCGATGTCGTCGAGCGACTTGAAGCGGATGCAGTACCCGGTGACCTTGGCCTTGCCGAGCTTCTTGGCGTAGGTCTTGGTGAGGAAGGTCTTGTCCTTCAGGCCCAGGAGGTAGACGGAGATGCCGGTGGCATTGGCGCTCAGGCCGATCTGGAAGGCGTCTTTGGACTTGCCGTCGGCGTACTCGATGGTGCACAGGCCGTAGCCGATGGTGGGATTGGTGACGACCTTGCCCTTGTCGTCCTTGCCGTCGTGGAACCACAACTTGCAGCGCGGCAGCGCCTTGAGCGTGCGCCGGTGGAGTTCCTGCATGTCCTCCCGCTTGGATTCGGGCTGGCCGGCGATGTGCGCCGCGATTTGTTCCTTGACGTTCATGGATGTCGCGGATTCTACGACGCGTGGCATCGCCCAGCGCTTCGCTTGGCGATGGGAGGGCGAGCACACGCCACTCGGCGCCGCCCCGCGCAGCGCCCTCGTCACGGACACCCGCTGACCACCCCATAGCCAACATTCGGTCGGCCACGCCACCCGCCCACAGACCACCCCATGGCCAACCTCCGGCGGGCCGCGCCATCCTTCGGCCTTTGGGCGCGCCTCGCGCGCCGCCGCATCAGGCGCCTGCGCCGCGGCCCGAGGCGCGCCCGGCCGCGAAGATCGCCAGCGGCGCCGCGTGCAGCAGCAGCATCGAGAGCGCGGCGGCCTGGAATGTGTCGCGGAGCAGCGGCATGTCGGGCGGCTCGGGCACAAGGCACGAGAACGAGTACAGGCTCACGAGCGCCCAGAACGCGCCGGAAGCGCCGACGACCCACACGCCGGGGCTGGCGCCTGCGCGCCCCCGCAACGCCACCACCGCCAGCAGCGCGCCGTCGAAGACGAGCAGGAAGCCCAGGAACGCGTTGTGCGCGTACCACGCCCAGCGGATGGTCGGCGCCACGCCCTCCGCGCCCGGCGGGATCGCGTGCGCGTACGGCAGTTGCACCGCCATCACCCCCAGCACGATGCTGGCGAGTCCGGCGAGGGTGAGCATCACAACGGGCAATCGGCGCATGCGGCGTCTCCGGGGAGGGGTTCTGCTCAGAACCCGATTGGGAGACAGGGGCGCCGGATTTCAGCGGTCGTGGGCGCTCGGCCACCGGCCGCCGGTCACGCCCGTCCTGCCCAGAACTCCTTCGACTCCTGCACCTCGACGACCTCGAAATCGACCAGGTCGCGCCAGTTGGCCAGCCAGCCCTCGAGCGCCGCGGCGCTGGGGGCGCGCATCACCTGGAAGCAGCCGGCGCCGCCGGGCAGCATCCAGGAGGCGACGTACTCGACGCCGGAGTTCTCCGGGATCATGCGCCCGCGTGCGCGGAACCGCTCGCCCACCTCGCGCCAGCCGCCGTTGCGGAACGTCTCGATGACCATGAAGAGCATGGCGCTGGTACGCCGCGGCGTGCGGTCGTGTTCGCGCGGCTTCGGGGCTCGAAGCGGAGAAGGGGTGGAGCCCTCACCTGCGCCTCTCCCGCGCGGCGCGGGAGAGGGAGCGTCGGCGACGCACGGTGCGCGACTCGACCGACCACGCACCAGGCCCGCGAACGGCGCCGGCGCTCCCTCTCCTGTCGTTTCGACGGGAGAGGCGCAGGAGAGGGCTCCACCGCTACTTGAACTATGGCCCTCGCACGCCAGAGGCGTGGAATGCGCGGCGTGGGGAGCCAAACGCCGCGTCCCGCAGCGCGACAACTCGTAGAATTGCGAGCGGATGCCACGCCGTCGCCGCGGGACTGAACCTTCGTTTCTGACGACCCTCGCGGTGATGGGGACGCTCGCGATCGTCATCTGCATCGGCTCGCGGCTCATGGCCTTTCCTCGCGCGGAACTGATGCGGGTGGCGCTCGTGTGCCTACGGGTAGGCGCTGGCCTCTTTTTTGTTGGGATCGTTCTGGCGTTGGTGTGCGCGGCAGCGCCCCGAGAGCGTCTGCTCCGCCGAATGCCAGTCGCTTCCGGCATTGTTTGGACAGGCGCCGGGCTGCTCGTGCTTCACTTCACCATTCGTCTCTCGCTGTTGATCCCGTGATGACGCGGCGTCGCAACGGGCCTCACAAGCCATTCCCAAGGGAATCGGCGGCGGAAGAAGTCGGAGGCGCTGTAGGTCGAAAAGCGAAGCCAATAGCCCTCACCCGGCCTCTCCCGTCGAAGCGACGGGAGAGGGGGCTGACTACTGCAGCACCAGCGCGATGACGTCGTACAGCGCGTGCGTCGCCACCACGATCCCGAAGCCGCGCCAGGCGTACACGCCGCCGAAGTACAGCCCAGCGAGGAACTGGAAGATCAGGTGCGGCCAGACGATCGGCGCGCCGGGGCTGACGTGGTACAGCGCGAACGCGACCGCGGCGCCGACCACCGCGACCACCGCCGCTGGGCCCTTGCCCATCTGCAGGAGGTCCGCCGCAATGAAGTGCAGCAGCGCGATGCCCAGCAGGCGGAAGAGCATCTCTTCGTAGATGCCAGCGCCGATGGAGATGGTCAGCATCGCCGCGGGCGAGCGGAGGTCGGGCGCGAGCGGCGGAACGCCCGCGCCGGGGGCGCCGGTGTCCGCCGCGAGGGTCAGCGCCGCGGACGCGAGGCTCGGCGCATCGGGCAGCGTCGTGGCGACGATCTGCGCCAGCACGACCAGCGGGATGGTCCACGCGGCGCTCTCGGCCAGCATCGCCGGCAGCACGGGAACGGACACCCGCCACCGGTCGCTCACCAGGATGTGCCAGAGCAGCAGCACGACGACCAGCAGCGCCCCGGGCAGGAAGAGGCTGCCCACGTCGAACAGGTTGAAGAACCCGAAGAACAGTTTGTGCGCCCGGATCGTCTCGACCGTGTGCCCCGACGGGTCCGTCAGGTACAGCGCCGAGCCCACTTCGTAGAGCACGATCAAGGGGGCCAGGAACGCGAGGATGTGCAGCGGGCGCGTGGACAGGAACGCGTAGCCCGAGGGCTCCCGGCGCCGGGAACTGACCCGGGCGCGGTTGGCGGCGTATTGCACCCGAGGCCTGCTCACGAGCGGTGCAAGGTACCGCATCAGGGCGCCGCCACGCGCCCCGCGCCGCTCCCAAAACGAACAAGGCCCCGCGCGGGGCGGGGCCTCGAGAGATTGCAGTTCGTTCGGCTCAGGCGGCCTTGGCGCCCTGCTTCTTGGCCTTGACCTTGGCGCTCAGGCGGCTCTTCTTGCGGGCGGCGGTGTTCTTGTGGATCACGCCCTTGCCGGCGGTCTTGTCGATCAGCGCGCAGGCCTTCTTGAACGAGGCCTCCGCGTCCGCCGGCGTGCC
>CAYVSR010000179.1:0-6220 GCA_964453125.1 uncultured Phycisphaeraceae bacterium
GCCACCGCGGCGCCGGAGCCCTCGCCCACGCCGCTGCGCTGGCAGTTGGATGTTCACCCGGGCGAACTGAAGGCGGCGTTCCTCGACGTCCCGGGCGTTGGTCCGCGGGCGTACTTGTACATGACCTACAAGGTCGCGAACAACACCGGCGCCGACATGTATTTCGCGCCGACGTTCGAACTCTCGACGGACGATGGAGACCTCATCCGCGCCGGCCGCGAGGTGCCCACGGATGTGAATCGCATGCTCCTGGAGCGTCTGAAGAATCCCTTCCTCAAGGACCAGACCGACGCCATCGGAACGCTCCGCCAAGGCGAGGAGTACGCGCGCGAGGGGCTCGTCGTGTGGCCCGCGCCCAGCCTGAAGGTGGATCGCGTGACCGTCTACTGCGTCGGCTTCAGCGGCGAGACCAAGCGCGTGAAGAAGCCGGCCCCGACCGAGGCCAAGGACGCGCCCGCCCCGCCTCCCGACTCCAAGGACGCCAAGCCGAAGGACCCGAAGGACGACGAGGTCGTGCTCCGGAAGACCCTCATGCTGGTGCACTCCACCCCCGGCGAGATGACCGGCCCCCAGCACGTCCCCCTGGCCCGCACCACCACCCGCTGGATTCTCCGGTAGTCGTTGGTATACTCCCTCCCCCTCATGGCGGGCCCGGGCGTCTCCCGGGCTGCCAAGGGAACCGAACTGTGTTCAGAGGCGCTCGTCATGGCACATAAGAAGGGTCAGGGCTCGACCAAGAACGGTCGCGACTCGAACCCCAAGTATCTCGGCATCAAGCTCTACGGCGGCGAGTTCGCGAAGGCGGGGTCGATCCTGATCCGCCAGCGCGGCACGCCCTTCGAGGCCGGCTACATGGTCTCCCGCGCCAAGGACGACAGCCTGTTCGCCCTCTGCGACGGCACGGTCACGTTCCAGGGCCGCAAGGTCCATGTGGACCCCGCAGACCCCGCCACCCCGCGACCCACTCACCTCAAGAAGGTCGGCGCGGCCTAAGATCGGTTTTCCATCTGCCCCCGGAAGCCGGGCCTGCGCGACCCTTCGGGGTACGTGCGGGCCCGGTTTGTTTCTGACTCTCTCCAAGGATCACGGCCACCTCGGCCAACACCCATGCTCGCCGATCACGCGGTCATTCATGTCAAGGCAGGGAGCGGCGGCCACGGCTGCATGTCTTTCCGGCGCGAGAAGTACGAGCCCAAGGGCGGGCCCGACGGCGGCAACGGCGGCAGGGGCGGCGACGTCATCATCGTCGCCGACCACAACGTGCACACGCTCCTCGACTTCCGGGGCCAGCACCACTGGGAAGCCGAGGGTGGTTTCCCCGGCCAGGGCAAGACCAAGACCGGCGCCGACGGCAAGTCCGTCACGCTCCGCCTGCCCGCCGGCGTGCTGATCTTCAACGACGACACAGGCGACCTGATCGCCGACCTTGCGCCCGGCGAGGTGCGCCCGATTGCTCGCGGCGGCAGGGGGGGCCTTGGCAACGATCACTTCAAGGGCCCGCTGAACCGCACGCCGCGCCAGAGCACGCCGGGCGAGCCGGGCGAAGAGTTCACCCTCCGGCTCGAACTGAAACTGATCGCGGACGTGGGGATCGTCGGCAAGCCGAACGCCGGCAAGAGCACGCTCCTCTCGGCGATGACGCGAGCCAGGCCGAAGGTGGCGGACTACCCGTTCACGACCCTGGCGCCGCAGCTGGGCATCGCCGAACTGGACACCGAGCGGCGCGTGGTGGTGGCGGACATCCCGGGGCTGATCGAGGGCGCGTCCGAGGGCGCCGGCCTGGGCCACGACTTCCTGCGCCACATCGAGCGCACGCGCGTGCTGGTGCACCTGCTGGACGCCGCGCCGACCGACGGCACGACGCCCGCGCAGAACTACAAGGCGATCCGCAAGGAGCTGATGGACTATTCCCCCGCGCTCGCGGAGAAGGAAGAGATCATCGCGCTCAACAAGCTCGACCTGATGACGGACGACGCGGAGCGCAAGGACGCGGTGAAGTCGCTCCGCGCGAAACTCAAGCTGGGTCGCGAGGTCGAGGTGTTCGGCGTCAGCGGCGCCGCGGGCATGGGCATGAAGCCCCTGCTCGAGGCGATCTGGCAGAGGCTGGCCGAGGCGAAGAAGGCGGAGCGACCGACGAGCGTGGTGTAGTCAGCGGGCGCCGGGTGCTTGAGCCGTTTCCGCGATTGCGGTCCGTTCCCGCTTCCACTTGGAATACGCCCAGTGTTGCGCGAGCGCGGTCTCCCAGCCCGAAGGGCTGACCGTCAGTAGCCGGGGGTCAAGCGAGTCCTCGAGCGCGACCCCCGGTCGGCGTGTGCATAAGCATGAAGTCCGAAGGACTTCTCGTTGCGATCCGCGCCACGAGCAGTCCGTTCGGACTGCGTGCTCGTGTTGGTCTTCTCCGGGGGTGTCGTCGCCGGGCCTCCTCCACCCCCGGCTACTGACGATCAGGCCTTTGGCCTGAAGGACACCGCAAAGCGCCGCTGAAGCGCACAGCGCGCGCGGAAACTCTGGCCCTCGCCTCCCGTCCCCTTCGGGCCGGAGGAGCGGCCGGACGTGACAATTCACCCCCGAGCGAGCAGCGCCAGCCACTCCGCGTTGCCCGTCTTGTTTCCCTTCGATTCCCCGCCGCGCAGCGGCGAGCGCGTGAGCCCGAGCCCCGCCGCGCCCCACTCGGGCATCCGCGCGTACACCTCGTGCGCGACGCGCTCGGCCGCCGCATCCTCGAGCACACCGGCCTCCAGCGCGGGCGCGCCGCCTCTTCCCTGGCGCGCCGCATCGCTCGCCTCGTAGTGCGGCTTGATCAGCGTCACCACGCGCGCTGTGGGGGAGTCGTTGAGCCACGCCAGCGCCGCGGGAACCGCCAGGCGCTGGGGCGTCCATCCCAGATCCACCACCACCAGATCGACGCCGCGCAGCGCATCGGGCGGCAGCCCCGCGTGCAGCGCGTTCGTGCGCTCCATCGCGACGACGCGCGGGTCCTGGCGCAGCGTCCATGCGAGGGCGCCGTAGCCGGTGTCCACGGCGTACACCTTCGCGGCGCCGGCGCGCAGCAGGCAATCCGTGAACCCGCCCACGTTGCACCCGAAGTCCGCGCACACAAGGCCGCGCACGTCGAGGCCGAACGCAGCGAGCGCGTGCTTCAGCTTGAGCCCGGCGCGGCCGACGTAGGGCTTGTCTTCGCTCGGCGCGGGCTGTTCGCGGGCGTCCGCCACGTCGGGAACCCCCAGTCTCAGCGCCCGGGGGCGCCGGAGGCGACAACGCCGACGATCGCCACGCCCAGCGAGTCCGCGAGCGCGATGACCTTGGGCTTGTCGATAATGATGACATCGCCCGCCGCGAGCGCGATGCATCGCCCGCCGGCGCTGTGCACGGCGCGCACCGTCGGCTCGCCGATCGTGGGCACGTCCGCCCGCCGATCGTGCGTCGCGCGGGCGCCTTTGAGCAGCGTCCACCCGGCGCGGCGGCACACCTGCCCGGCGCGCTCGATCATGCGGTCCGTCCCCTCGATGGCCTCCACCGCCAGCACGTCGCGCTCGCGCACCGCCATCGCCTGACCGATGTCGAGCGTCAGCGCCTGCGCGAAGATGGGCCACGCGAACGCGATGTCCGCGCGCTGCTCGGCCGTCGGCTGGGTGCGCGTCATCACGCCCTCGGTCGCCATGTGGTCCGGGATGTGCGTCGTCGAGTCGATGAGCGTGACCCCGCGCCGGGCGAGCGTGTCGGCCACGGCGGCGAGGATCGCGGGCGAGCGCCGGTCGTGGCGCAGGCGACGGTACCAGACCAGCGCCGTGGTGAGGTCGGGGACCTGGCGGAAGACCCGGAACGGGTCGTGCACGGACGCCGCCTTGTCCACCCTGCCGACCATGACGGCGCGCGAGGCGCCCATCCGTTTGAGTTTCGCGGCCCAGCCGCCCAGACGCAGCAAGGCGGCCTCGCGAAACTCGTCGCACAGGCCAGGAAACTCGGGGACGTACTGCCCCGCGAGCCCGAGCCCGACGACGCGGTGCCCCATGGCCCGGGCTCCCTCTGCGACGATGCACGGCAGGCGCCCCTGCCCGGCGATCACGCCGATCACTCCCGATCCTTCGGAGCCGCGACCGTGAGGGAGCGGTCTGTGCATCGGCGATCAGCATACGTGACGGCCCACGTCGGGCGCCCTCGCTCCGAGCCCGCTCCCTCACGGTCGCGGCTCCGTTGCGCTCGTGCGCTCCGTACACTCTCGGCGTGCCCGCCGCCCCCTCCAAAGAGTGGTACGCCGACGGCCTCCGCTTCGAGTGCACGCTCTGCGGCGCCTGCTGCACCGGCTCGCCGGGCTACGTGCGCGTGTCGGACGAGGAGAGCGAGGCCATCGCCAGGCGCCTGAAGATCCCGGTCAAGGAGTTCTTCGCGAAGTACACCCGCGCCACGAGCGAGGGGCGCTCGCTGACGGAGCACAAGACCGTTCACGGCTGGGACTGCGTGTTCCTCGATCGCACGACGATGCCGGGCAAGGCGGTGTGCTCGCTGTACGAGGACCGGCCGCTGCAGTGCCGCACGTTCCCGTGGTGGCCGGAGAACATCCGAACGCCGGGCGCGTGGGCGCGGACGGGCAAGCACTGCGAGGGCGTCGGGCGCGGGCGCCTGGTGCCGATCGAAGAAATCCGGATCGATCGAGACCGGCAGGCGGCGGACACGGGTGATGCGCCGGGGGCTGGGCCGCGGGCGTGACCGCGTCGCTGGCGCCCGCGTGGCTCGCCGCGGCCCGCGACCCGCAGATCAGCGGCGAATTGGAACTGGTGTACGCGCGGGTGGCTCGCGAGATCGAATCGCGCGGGCCGGCGTGCTGGGCGTCGGGGCGGTGCTGCAACTTCGAGGCGGCCGGGCACCGGCTCTACGTGACGGGGCTGGAGGCGGCGTACACGGTGGTGAACCTCGATGCTGACAGAGCCGGGAGCGGCAGCGACCGGACACCAGGCGCGGCAGGGGATGACTCGAGTAATGCGCGGGGCAAGCAACCAATGCCCCGTGCAACGTCGGATATCCCGTCGCTCCCGCTCCGGGCTCTGACGATGCGGGACATCGACGCTGCACGCACGCGCGGCGGCTGCCCCTTTCAGCAATCGAACCTCTGCTCGGTCCACGCGATCAAGCCGCTGGGCTGCCGCGTGTACTTCTGCGATCGCTCGGCGAAGGAATGGCAGCGCTCGCTGAGCGAGGCGGCGCTGGCGGACATCCGGGCGATTCACGATGCGCACGTGATCGAGTACCGCTACGGCGAGTGGCGGGAGATGCTCGAACTGCTCTGTCCTAAGACCGGGTCTCTCAGCCCGAAGGGCTGATCGTCAGTAGCCGGGGGTGAAGCGAGTCTTCGACCGCAACCCCCGGTGCGCATTGCAAGGAGTCCCAGTCCGACGGACTGGTCGTGCGCGGCGCGTACACTCGCGCCTCAGGACTCGCCGTCCCACAAGATCCGATTTGATGGCCCCCGTCCTGTGGCGAGATTGCGAAGCCACCACGATGATTCATGTGTGCGGGGCGTTCCGACGCTCAGACGATGGACGCGACGCAGGCCGCGTCTGAGTGACGCGTGCGACGACACGCGCGTTCTCGAATTGAACAGGCGGCTGGCTCTCCACCCGATCGCGCTGTCGAATCCGCACCGCTTGCATACGGGCGAGTCGGCGACGGCCACTCGCTTGCACTTCCAGCAATGTGGCGGCCTTGCCAGCTCTGTGACGAGCCGCGATTCGCGGTCCAGTTCGGGAAACAGGATGACGCCCAGAACGAATACGCCCGCCGGCAGGTTCGCCACCACCGCTAACCAGTCGCCAACGCACAGGCCCGGAACGACTCCGAAGAGAACTGGCAGAAAGCCGACTCGGAGCGCCAGCAGCGCCCGCCGCCGGAATCGAACGGCGCCGACATGCGTCATGTCTTCAGCAGCCGCTCCAAGAAGTGAATATCCATCCCCCCGCGCTGGAACGTCGCATTGCGCATCAGTTCCCGCTGCAGCGGCACGCTGGTCTTGATCGGCTCCACCACCATCTCGGCCAGCGCCCGCTCCATGCGCGCGATGCACTTGGTCCGATCGTCCGCGTGCACGATCAGCTTGCCGATCATCGAGTCGTAGTTCGGCGGCACGCGGTAGCCCGCCTCGGCGTGCGAGTCCCAGCGCACGCCAGGCCCGCCCGCGGCGGTGAACCGCTCGATGCGCCCCGGGCTGGGCGCGAAGTTGCGCGCC
>CAYVSR010000180.1:0-6204 GCA_964453125.1 uncultured Phycisphaeraceae bacterium
CGGGGTGCCAGCGCCCGATGCGGTCGGCCATCGCGGCCTCAGGTCGGAAGTCGATCACGCTCGCGCACCGGTCCGCGGGCAGCGGCGGTGATTGCGTGTTCCGCGCGCTGTCGATCAGCAGCGCTGCGCGCGACGGCTGCGCGGCGAGATCGAGACGGACCCCGACGAAGGCGCCCGCCGTCGCCGGGTCGTCGTACGAGTCGGGGTCAGCGTTCCATGGCCGGCGGTTGTGGCCGGCGCCGTTCATCGCGTACGTGCGCGTCATGGGGGCGTCGAGGGCGCGGGAGGCGGCGGGGCAGGCGAGGACGCTCTGCTCGCGGTACGCCGCGGAGCCCGGCTCGCCCGCGCCCGAGGCGCGGAGCACGACGAGCGCCCAGTTGGGCGTGGAGGCGTACGGCTGGCCGATCGCGGGGCCCGTGCCGTCGTGGTCGGTCGCGAACGATCGGCACGCTATGAAGGACTGGCGGAGGTTCGAAACGCACACGGCGTCGAGCGCGGCACGGCGCGATCTGCCGAGGGCGGGCGCGACGACCGCCACGAGCAGCCCGATCACCGCGACGACGACCAGCAGTTCGACGAGCGAGAACGCACGGATTGCACGGGTCGGGGCGCGCACACGGGATCGTAGCGCGGCGCGCGTCATGCGCGGACCGCGTCGAGCAGGAGCAGTTCGGCGTTCAGCGTGGTGACGCCGGGCGGGCCGATGTTGTGGCGGCGGAAGATGTCTTCGAGCCCGACGCGCAGCGCGGCTGCGTTCTCCGGCCCCGCCGCGGCGAAGGACCGCTGCACGGGGCCGAAGAGCCGCTCGAAGAGCGCGGCAACCCCTGACGGCTCGAACGGGAACGTCCAGCCGGACAGCGGCGCCCGCCGGAACGCCATCGATCGAAGGCCGGGCCCAAGAAGGTCACGGACGAATGCTTCGTCTCCCCATTGCACCGGGGGCGGCACGCCCGGCGGCGGGGGCGCGTGCTCCCACGACCAGCGGAACAACTCCCCCACCATGCCCTCGGGCGTCCAACTGGCGAGCAGGACGCGCCCGCCCGGGCGGCACACGCGCAGCAGTTCGGCGCCGGCGCGGTCGGGTCGCGGCGCGAACATGACGCCGATGAGGCTGATCACGGCGTCGAACGACGCGTCGGCGTAGGGCAGGGCTTCGGCGTCGCCCTCGTCGAAGCGGGCGCTGAGGCCGTCGGCCTGCGCGTCGCGTCGGGCGCGCTCGAGCAAGGACGGCGCGAAGTCGAGCCCGGTGACGATCGCGCCGGCGCGGGCGGCGGGCAGCGCGGCCTGGCCGGCGCCGCAGGCGACGTCGAGCAATCGGGAGCCCGGCGCGATACGCCAGTCGTCCACGATGCGCCGGGCGCCGGGGGCCATGAAGGTGGCGAACTCGGCGTAGTCGCCGGCCATCCACATGGCTTTGGCACGGGCCTTGAAGGCGTCGAGATCGAGCGGGTCGGGCATGGCGGACGCGGCTCCGGTGCGCGGCGGCGCGCCGGGTACGATACGCGCCGATGGCAGCGCCCGAGGAAGTCGCGATCGTGCCGGCGGTGGTCGTGGAAGACGCGCCGGGGTCGGCGCCGCGCGGCGGGGTGGAGTCGCGTCGCGCCGAGCGTTTCGAGGTGGCGGGGCTGCGCTGCGGGCTTGGGCGGCTGACGGACCTGTCGCGCCTGGGCATGCGATTGGAGGCCCCGCTGCCGTGGCGCGTGGGTCGCACGAGGGTGGTGACAATCCGCGGGACGAAGTCTCGGACGAAGGTGAAAGCGCGGTGCGTGTGGAGGCGTCGCGAGGGGCTTCTGCGGTGGGCGCTGGGCGTGCAGTTCGACGACCACAACCGGTGGCGGCTGTCCGATGTGCACGACCTGGCGGTGGCTCACCGGGCCGGTCGCGGGCCCGCGCAGGCGGCATGACCGTCGCGGTCGGACGGGAGCCCCGGCCGGCGCTCATGGGGGCCGGAGCGCGGGCCGATGCGCCAGGTCGATGCAGCCGGGCGCGCCGTCATCCGTGGGTTTCGATCACGCCGCCGGGGCGACAGGAAACTCACGGACGTGCGAATCGCAGGCCAGCGCGGCGCAAAAGCGCCGGCTGGGCCGCGTGCGGATCGAGGGCGTGCGCTGCGACCGGGGCGAGCCGCTGGACATGTCGATGCAGGGGCTGCGGATCCGGTCGCGCCGGGCGTGGCCGGTGGGCGAGGTGCGCGCGGTGACGCTGCGGACCTCGCGACTGCGGATCACGCTGCCAGGGAAGTGTGTCTGGGCCCAGAAAGAGGGCATGCTCCGCCATCTTCTGGGGGTGTCGTTCGAGCACGCGAGTTCCGAGCAGCAGGCGGTCATCGCCGAGTTGGCGCACACGCACACCATGCGAGTGCAGTCACGGCAAGCTGCGTAAGCGAGCCGACTCGATAGACTCGTCTTCCATGACACTCGCAACCGCCCGCTCCTCCTTCGCCCGGGGCGCGCTCGGCGCGACGTTCGTAATTGTCGCTCTGGGCGCGCCGGCATCGGCGCACGACTCGTGGCTCATCGCCGACAAGGGGCTCACGCCCGAGCCGGGGTCGATCGGCCTGGCCTTCGTGACAAGCGAGGATTTCCCGCACCCCGAAGGGCCGACGAAGGCGGATCGCGTGGCGCGGTTCGTCGTTGTGCACGACGACGGCGAGGCGCCGGCGCGCGACGTGCGCGCGGGCGAGCACGCGCTCACCGCGGTTCTGGATGCGCCGCGCCCGGGGGTCTACTGCGCGGCGGTCTCGCTGCACCCCAGGTTCATCGAGATCGAGGGCGCGGCCTTCACGCAGTATCTGGAGGACGAGCGCGCGGCGGGTGCGCTCACGGTGCGCGCGTCGGCCGGGGCGAAGGGCGCGCCGGGGCTCGAGTTGTACGCGAAGTTCGCCAAGGCGTTCGTGGAGGTGGGCGCGCCGACTCCGGGCGCCGAGGCGGCGCGCCCCGGGTCGAACGTCGCGACGCGCCCCGTGGGCCAGCCGTTGGAGATCGTGCCCTTGACCAACCCGTGCCGCTGGCCGACGGGCGAGCGGGTGACGGTGCGCGTGCTGCTGGACGGGCAGCCGGCGCCGGGGCTGTTCGTCTCGTCGGGTCGTGAGGACGGGGGGCACGCGTTCGAGTCGACCATCCGAACGAACGATTCGGGCTTCGCGTCGCTGACGTTTGGTCGCCCGGGGTTGTGGTATCTGCGGACGCACGTGATCCGTCCGCTCAAGGACGTGCCGCCGGACGCCCAGGGCATACCGGAGGGCAAGACCCCGGAGTGGGCGAGCATGTTCGCGACGATGACGTTCCGGGTGGGCGAGCGGTGAGGCCCTAAAGCCGCTTGAGCGCGGCCACCAGCCCGTCGATGTGGTCGCGGGTGTGTGCGGCGCTGATCTGGACGCGGAGGCGGGCGTGGCCTTCGGGGACGACGGGGTAGCCGAAGCCGATGACGTACGCGCCCAGTTCGAGCAGGCGCTTGCTCATGGCGATGGCCTTGGCGGTGTCGTGCACGATGATGGGGCAGATGGCCGTGGGCGAGTCGATGACCGTGAAGCCGGCGGCGCGGATGGCCGTTCGTGCGTACGCGGAGTTGTCCTGCAGGCGCTTCACGCGCTCGGGCTCGCGCGCGAGGATCTCGATGGCCTTGTCGGCGCTGCACGCGACGGTGGCGGGCAGGGCGTTGCTGAAGAGCGTGGGCCTGCCGCGCTGGACGATGAGGTCGATGGCGGCGCCGGGGCCGCTGATGTACCCGCCCGCGCCGCCGCCGAGGGCCTTCCCGAGCGTGCCGGTGAAGCAGTCGATCGAGGCGCCGGCGAGGCCCTGATGCTCGTGCGTGCCGCGCCCGGTGGGGCCCATGACGCCCGTGCCGTGCGAGTCATCGACGACGAGGAGCGCCTCGAACTCGTCGCACATCGCACGAACGCCGGGGAGGTCGGCGATGTCGCCCTCCATGCTGAAGACGCCGTCGGTCACGACCCAGAGGACGCCGGTGACGTCCTTGTTGGCGCGGGCCTCCTGCAGGCGCCGGCGGAGGTCGGACAGGTCGTTGTGCTTGTAGACGGACTTGTGCAGGCCCTTCTTGATGACCGAGGCGAGGCGCACGCCGTCGATGATCGATGCGTGATTGAGTTCGTCGGAGATCACGGCGTCGCCGGCGTCGCACAGGGTGGCGAAGATGGCCTCGTTGGCGTTCCAGCACGAGACGAAGGTGTACGCGGCCTCGTGGCCGACGAACTGGGCGATGCGCCGCTCGAGGCGCTCGTGCGGCGTGAACGTGCCACAGATGAAGCGCACGCTCGCGGTGCCCGCGCCGAAATCTCGGAGGCCCTTGATCCCGGCCTCGACGACCTCGGGGTGGTTGGCGAGGCCGAGGTAGTTGTTGGAGCAGAAGCAGAGGACCTCGCCGTAGCCGCGCAGGCGGACGGTGGGCCCCATGGGCCCCTCGATCATCTGGAGGCGCTTGAGCTGCCCGCCGGTTTCGAGGTCTGCGAGAACCTTGCGGGTGCGTGCGAGGAACGGGTGCGTGGGCGCGGCGGTGGTCATGGGAGTCACGTGTTGATCCGGGGGTGGTCCGGGGGGTGGTCCTGGCGCTGGTCAGAAGATGCGGAGGCGTTCCTGGAGTTTCTCGCGCACCGCGGGGTCGCTCACGGCGCCGACGACGGCGTTGCAGAACTCTCGCGCGGCGTCGGCGCCGTCCACCTTGCGGATGGCCTTGGCGAGCGCCACGGCGTCGTCGGGCAGGGTGGGCGGGCGGATGCGCGACTTGAGAGCGTCGATCATGGCGCGGGTGGGCGCGGCCTCGAGGCTCGTGCGCCCCCACTGCCACAGCGCATCGACCACCTGCTGCGAGGTGGCCTGCGTGTCGTCAAGGCGGTTGTACGCCTCGAACGCGAGGTCCGTCATGCCCGAGCGGCCGGCGGCCCAGAAGGCGGCGCTCGCGAGCCCGGGCGCGACCGTCTTCTCGCCCTTGGCGGACGTAAACACACGGAGCAGGTCGGCGTCCCGCCCCAGGATGGCGAGTTCGCGCGCCGCGTCGTCGAGGCGCCGGTCCTTGAGCGAGGCTTTCACGCGCTCGGCGTACGCCTCGGCGCCCTGGAGCGATGGCGCGTCGGGCAGGCGGGCGCCGGGCGCCAGCGGCGCGGAAGCAGAGGGCGCGACCACGACGAGGAGCGGGTCGCCGAAGACGTTTATCTTCCAGGGCTGGGGCGAATCGACGCGCGCGGCGAGGCCGAGGGGCGCGGGCGCGAGCAGGCGCCCGGCGAGGTGCTCGGGCGTGTGGAACGCGGTGAGATAGGGCTCGTCCACGCTGCCGACGTACGCGTACGCGCCGGCGTCCATCCAGCGGGCGGCGATGGAGTTCGGGTCGCTCGGGTCCTGGGCGGAGAAGGAGTGGATAAAGTGCACGATGGCCGGGCGCTCGAGGGAGGCGGGGACCTCGTTCGCCTCGGCGCGCATGGCCTTGAGCATGAACCAGTCGCGCATGCCGCTGCTGTTGACGTGGATCAGCCCCGCGTCGACGCCCGCCGAGACGCGACGGCGCCATGCCGCGAGCGGGTCGCGAGGCTCGTCGTCGGTTTGGGCCTCAAAGCCGACGCCCGTGAGAATGCCCGCGGCGGGGCCGGGGGCGTACTGCACGAAGCCGGCCTTCTTGGGGTCGGACGGGTCGGGGGTGTAGCCCTCGAAGAGCCAGGCCTTGCGCGGCTGCAGGAAGAGCGAGCACATGGCGCGGTACGCCGCGCGCGGGCCCTCGCCGGGCGCGATGCCCACGCAGTACGCGCGGGGCACGGCGTTGGCGTTCGCGGGCTCGTTCTCGGCCCGGCCGAGGCAGTCGGTGAGCGCGAGCGTCTGACCGCCGAGCGAGACCTTGGTGGGCAGGCTCAGGCAGAGGGTCACGGCGTCGATCGTGTCGCCCATGGTGCGCCACGCGAAGCCGGTCGAGTCGAGGCGCTGCTCGATCAGCGATTTCCAAGAGGCGAGGTCCGCGTCGCTCATCGAGGCGCCGAGGCTTTCGGGCCCGGGCCGATCGACCCACAGGATGGGTTGACCGCGCCCGGCCGCGAGGGCCAGCGCGCCGGTCCACGCGGGGTCGTTCTCGCTCGCGACGACGGCCCCGGGCGGTTCGAAGCCGATGGCCTTCCAGGCGGCCTTGCGCGCCTCGGCGCCGGCCGATGTCGCCCCCCACGCGGCGCCCGCCGCGCCCTCGATGCGAGCGCGTTGTTCCTCCGCG
>CAYVSR010000181.1:0-6170 GCA_964453125.1 uncultured Phycisphaeraceae bacterium
CTGTGCCAGGACGTGTGCCACGTGCTGCGCGACCACCACAAGCACGACGAGTTCGTCGGCCCGAGGTTCCTGGTGTACGCGGCGGCGCTGGAGATGCACCCGCTGGACACGGCGGACCGGGTGAAGGACCTGAAAGACGAGTTCGGGCTGGGGTACTGCAACATCACGAAGTGCTGCACGAAGGTGTGCCCGGAGCACATCACGATCACGGACAACGCGATTATCCCGCTCAAGGAGCGTGTGGTGGACGAGTTCTACGACCCGCTCACCCGCCTGTTCCGGATGTTCAAGCCGAAGAAGGCGGAGTGATGGCGCTGGCCCGGGTCATCGCGGCGGCGCTCGCGGCGATCTCGTGGGGCGAGTGCGCCTTGGCGCGACCAGATCCGCCAGGAGCCGGCGCGCAATCGTCGTCCGGAGCCACCGCGCCGGCGCAGACGCCCGGCGGCGTGATCGTCGGAAAGGTCACGCCGGTCGAGGGCGAGCCCAAGGGCGAGATCGTGGTCTATCTCGAAGCGGTCGATGCGGGGGCGACGTTCCCGCTGCCGGAGGGGACGCCGAAGGTCTCGCAGAAGGGGGCGAAGTTCGAGCCCTCGCTGCTGGTGGTGTGCGTGGGGCAGACGGTCGAGTTCCTCAACGACGAGGAGCGGCCGATCGAGCACAACGTGTTCTCGAGGTCGGAGACCAAGGAGTTCGACCTCGGCGTGTACAAGCCGGGCGGGTCCAAGACCGTGGTGTTCGACAAGCCGGGCGCGGTGAAGCTGTTCTGCTCGATCCATCGGTACATGGACGGCGTGGTGTACGTGTGCCCCACGCCGTACTTCGCGGTCGCGGGGCCGGACGGGAAGTACCGCATCGGTGGCGTGGCGCCCGGCGAGTACCATGTGCGCACATGGCAGCGCAAGCAGCGATTCGAGGAAGCGGAGGCTCGCGTGACGGTGGGCGATGCTCCCGGCGCGGAGCAGACGATCGACCTCGCGCTGGATCGGTGAGCCTCGCGTGCCTGGCGCTCGCGCTCTGCGGCGTGCCCCTCCCGGCGCAGCCGGCGGATGCGCGCCCGGGATCGGTGACCATCGCGGTGAGGGCCGAAGCCAAGCAGGGCACGACGCCCGGGCAGGGGGCGCCCAAGGGGGTTGATCCCTACGGCGCCGACGACGGTTCGGGCGCGGGCAGCGTCTACGCGGGGGTGAACTACCGCCGTCTCGAGGACATCGTGGTCTGGCTCGAGCCCGCGGGGGCGATCGAGGCGCCGCGAGAAGCGTGGGGCGCCGAGGCGATCGAACCGGTGGTGATCGACATCCGCCCGGCGCGGGCCGGCGAGCAAGCCGCGACCGCTCCGGTGTTCGGCGCGGGAGTGGGGCAGACGGTGCGGTTCCGGAACGATTCAGGGGAGTCGCTGCGCGTGTACTCGTTCGCAGAGGGCAATGCGTTCAGGGTCGGTCCGCTGGCGCCGGGGGCGAGGGCGGACTGGGCGGCCGCGAAGCCCGGCGTGTTCGAGGTGTTGACCAGCGCGCACGACGAGCCGGTCGCGGAGGTCGTGGTGGCGCCCACGCGGTTCGTGCAGCGGGCGCGCGCGGGGGACGAGGTGAAATTCGCACGCGTGCCCGCGGGATCGTGGACGGCGCGCGCGTGGCATCGGCGCATCCCCGCGGCGCCGGCGCCGGTCGAGGTGAAGCCGAGCGCACGCGCCGACGCGACCCTCACGCTGACGGTCGAATCCCTCCCGGACGCCCCGTGATGCCGGCGAGCGCGCGATGAAACTGTGGGCCAAGATTCTGGGGCAGACGCTCGGGCTCACCGCGGGGCTGGCGGGCGCGGTGGCGCTCTCCGTGCGCGCGGACCTCACCAAGCACGAGACGGCGCGGGCGCGGCGGGACATCGCGGCGGAGGTGAACTCGACGGTGGAGATGCTGCGCCGCGAGCAGGCGGAGGTGGAGCGGCTGGTGGGGCTCTTGATGGGCGAGCCGCAGAACCGGGCGATCCTGGAGGCGATCGCGGCGGTGGATGACGAGGCTCGGGAGTTCGCGCTGTCGCAGCTGCGCGACGAGGTGTTCGGGCGCGTGGTGCAGACAGAGCTGACGCGCGGGCGGATGGCGCCCTCGTTCCACATCCTGCTCGACGATCGGGGGCGGTTCCTGATGGCGAGCGCGCCGGGCGCCCAGGCGCTGGCGAACGCGCTGGTGGCGCGCGACCACCACTGGCCGTGGGAGGCGCTGCTCGCGGGCAGGGGAGAGGTCCGCGGGTTCGTCTGGGCGGACGGCGCGCTCTATCGCACGCTGGGCGTGGGGCTGCGTCTCGAGGCGGAGGGCGACCCGACGCACGCCTACTTCGTGGGGTATCGAGTCACCGACGACCTGCTGCGCGACTGGCTCGGCCATGGGCCCGACCTCGCCGACGCGTCGGTGCGCGCGTGGCTGGTGTACGACGGGAATGTGATCGCGCGCAGCGGCGCCCCGGGCGACCTGCGAGAGGCCGACGACACGACCAGCGGCGACACGCCGGCGCGGGCGCTCGCGCGCCTCTCCATGGCGATGCACCCCACCGGCCAGCGCGAGCGCATCGAGTTCCGCGCCTCGGGCGAGCGCTTTCTCGGCGAGGCGCTGTTCTTCGAGCCCGAGCCGGGCAAGGTTGCGACGTTCGCCGTGGCCTGCTCGCTCGACGAGGCGCTGGCGGGGCTGCGCGGCATCCAGACGACCATCGGGCTGATCGCGATCGCGGCGATGGGCGTGGCGGCGCTGGGGTGCGTGCGCCTGGCCCGGAGGATCGCGCGCCCTGTCGAGCGCCTCGCGGTGGGCACCGAGGCCATCGCGCGCGGGGAATTCGGCGTGAAGGTGGAGGCGAAGGGCAACGACGAGATGGCCTCGCTGGCGCGGTCGTTCAACCAGATGGCGGCGGGTCTCGAGCAGCGCGACCTCATCAAGGACACGTTCGGCAAGTTCGTCGACCCCAAGGTCGTCGAGCGCATCCTCGCGGACCCGTCGCGGTTGAAACTCGGCGGCGAGGTGCGCGTGCAGAGCGTGCTCTTCGCCGACCTCGAGGGGTTCACCACGCTCGCCGAGCGCATGCGTCCGGAGGAGCTGGTGCGCCTGCTCAACGAGTACCTCGGCGCCGTGGCGGACGAAGTCGCGGCGCTCAACGGCATCGTGGACAAGTTCATCGGCGACGCCGTGGTGGCGTTCTGGGGCCCGCCGCTGACGGAGGACCACGCGGCGCGGGCGTGCGCGGCGGCGCTGCGGATCGCGGAGATCGCGGCGGGCATGGCGGAGACGTGCGCCGCGATGGGGTGCGCGCCGCTGCGGGCGCGGGTGGGGGTGGCGACGGGCGAGGCGCTGGTGGGAAACATCGGGTCGCGCAGCAAGTTCAACTACACGGTGATGGGCGACGTGGTGAACCTCGGGTCGCGCGTCGAGGGGCTCAACAAGTTCTACGCGACGACGGCGCTGGCCACGGCGGAGACGGCCGCCGCGGCGGGGGCGGGCGCGACGACGCGACGCATCGACATCGCGCGGGTGGTCGGGCGGAGCGAGCCGGTCGAGTTGCACGAGATCCTGGCGGCGCCCCAGTCCACCGGCGCGCGCGAGGCGTTCGAGGGCGCAATGCGCCTGTACGCGCAGGGGCGGTGGGCCGAGGCGGCGGCGGCGTTCGAGGGCGTGGCGCGCGAGAACCCGAACGACGGCCCGGCCCAGACGCTGGCGAGGCGGTGCCGCGAATTCGCGGCGGCGGGCCCCCCCCCGGGCTGGGACGGCGTGTGGTCGCACGATTCGAAATAGAGCGTGAGCGTGGGTGGCGGGTGTCGCTGGTGTGGTATCCGGCGCCGTCCGAGGGCGTCGGGACGTGTTTGTGCCCCGTAGGGGGCGAATCCGACGCTGCCGCCCGGCGAACTACCGGAGGCAGGCCCCTCAATCCTGTGGCGCCCGTGCGGCGCCGAGGTAGGATGTTGTGAGGGGGCGTGCGGCCGCTTACGCCGCGAGCGAGACAGGCAGCCTTGGGCGAGCCGACCATCTCATCAAAGATCGTCGTTCTTCTGTTCTCCGACATTGTCGGATCCGTGAACCTGAAGACGAAACTGGGCGACGCGGGCGCGGCGCGCCTCGTGGGCCGCCACGACGCCATTTTCCGCGAGACGTTCTCGCTCTTCCCGAACGCGACGCTGCTGCAGGACACGGGCGACGGGTTCTACGCGCGCTTCGAGACGGCGAGCGACGCGGTGCTGTTCTCGCTGCGCTTCCAGCACGCGGTGCAGGCGGAGGCGTGGGGGCAGCACCCGATCAAGGTTCGCGTGGGCGTGCACCTGGGCGAGGTGACGGAACTCTCGCTGCCCGGCTCGGGCGAGAAGAAGCTCTCGGGCCTGGCGGTGGACCTCGCGGCGCGCGTGACGAGCCTGGGCGAGGGAGGACAGATTCTTCTCACGCGCTCGGCGTTCGACAGCGCGCGCCAGTACGTGCTCGCGCACCCGCGCGTGGGCGACCCCGAGCCGCCGGACCTGCGCTGGATGGCGCACGGCCCGTACGTGATGAAGGGGAGCGAAGAGCCGATCGAGGTGTTCGAGGTGGGCGCGGCGGGCATCGCGCCGCTGAGCGCCCCCGGCGACAGCGAGAAGGCCAAGCGGGCGATCAAGCCGGGCGATGAAGAGGTGCTCGGCTGGCGACCGGCGTCGGGCCTGGAAGTGCCGGACCGCAAGGGCTGGGCGCTGAAGCACAAGCTGGGCGAGGGCGGGTTCGGCGAGGTGTGGCTGGGCGAGCACCACAAGACGCGCGAGCACCGGGCGTTCAAGTTCTGCTTCGACGCGGACCGCCTCCGATCGTTCAAGCGCGAACTGACGCTGTTCCGCCTGCTGCGCGACGCGCTGGGCGACCGGGACGACATCGCGCACCTGTACGAGGTGCGCCTCGACAAGCCGCCCTATTTCCTGGAGAGCGAGTTCAGCGAGTGGGGCAACTTCTCGGACTGGGCGGCGTCGCAGGGCGGCATCGCGACCCGGCCGCTGGAGGAGCGCATCCGGTTCGTCGCGCGGGTGGCGAGGGCGGTCGCGGCGGCGCACTCGGTGGGCGTGCTGCACAAGGACATCAAGCCCTCGAACATCCTGGTGCACCCGGGCGACAAGGGCGAGCCGCGCCCCCGCCTGACGGACTTCGGCATCGGCGTCCTGACCGACGTGTCGCTGCTCAAGGGGCGCAACATCACCGTCACCGGGCTGACGGAAGGGATGCTGCAGGAGAACGCCTCGAGCCGCACGGGCACGCGGATGTACGCGCCGCCCGAGTCGCTCACCGGCGCGATCTACACGCAGCAGGGCGACATCTACGCGCTGGGCGTGCTGCTCTATCAGTGCGTGGTGGGGGACTTCGGCCAGCCGCTCGCGCAGGGGTGGGAGGCGGGCGTGCCCGACCCGATGCTCCGCCAGGACATCGCGGCGTGCGTCGCGGGCGACCCGGCCAAGCGCCTCACGAGCGCCGCGGAACTCGCCGACCGGCTCGAGCGTCTCGATGCGCGCCGCGCCGCGGCGGCGCGGGCGCGCCGGGCGTCGATGGTGAAGCGGTCGCTGGCGGTGTCGGCGGCGGCGCTGGCGGTGATCGCGGGCGTGGCGGTGGTGATGGGCGTGCGCGAGCGGGCGCTGCGGGTCGAGGCCGTGCGGGCGCGCGAGGCGGAGACGCGCGAGCGCCTGCGCGCCGAGCAGAACCTCGACGCGGTGCGCGGCCTCGCGCACACGTTCATGTACGACTTCGACGACATGATCCGGGACCTTCGCGGCTCGACGCCGGCCCGGAAGCTCATCCTGACCGAGGCGCAGGACTACCTCGTGAAACTCGAGGCCCAGGCGAGCGACGACCCCGAGTACCTCCGCGACCTCGCGGACGCGTACGACCAGGTCGGGCAGCTCAACGGCGGGACGTTCAGCGGCTCGCGCCTGGGCGACGCGGCGGTCGCGGCGTCCTCGTTCGCCAAGTCGCTGAAGATCCGCGAGGGGCTGCTCGCGCGCTTCCCCGACGACGAACGCTCGCACGCCGACATGGCCAAGTGCCACCTGCGCACCGGCGGCGCGCTCATCGCCGACCGGAAGCACGCGGAGGCGCTGGCGGCGTACGAGCGGGCGTTGAAGGAATACGAGCGAGCCATCGAGCTCGCGCCCGACGCTGAGAAGGGCCGGCGGCGCGACGGCCGGGCGGAAACGC
>CAYVSR010000182.1:0-6134 GCA_964453125.1 uncultured Phycisphaeraceae bacterium
CCCGCCAGATGGCCGCCATGGCTGAGATCGCTGATTGCCTTTCACAGACCACATTCCTCTCGGAACAGCAACGAGAGATCCACCGCCAAGGAAAGCTGATGGCGGACTTGGTCAGCGCTTGCTTCACTGAGGGCACGACGCCCACACAGGCGTGGACATCACTCCGCGACCTCCTCGCAAGACAACTGTCGGGGCCTCCCTCGCCGGCGGCGCAGCACGCGTTTGGGCAAACTTGCAGTCGCGTTCGCAGCCCGGACCATCCGCCTCCGCTGGGGAGTCTGGTCGCCTTCCGGGCTGGGCTGACCTCGCAAGCGCCGTTAGATCCGGGTTGGCATCCATCGGTAGCTGAGGCGCTTCTACTGCTGGACTCCGTGATACAGAGGCGGCTATTGTTGGAAGAGGGTTCTAGGGTGTCACCGCAAGCAGCCGACCTGCTGGTCACCAGCGTGCTCTCCGGGGACGGTACGCCAGCCGGGCGCACCGGTACGCTGGCACGTTGGCTCGAGTTTGCAAGTGGGCACACCTTACCAAGTCCGCTCACCGAACTCACCGACAAGCTCGCCACGTCCTTCGCCCAAACACCTACTACGCCACAGGAACGGAGCGCGCCGTTTCGGCCACTCCTGTTGGAAATGGTCTCCGCGCTCAGAGAAGGACGCCCCCGCGCGACGAGCTTTCCCCGCGGGGCTGTACAAGCCGCGTTGGCCGCGAAGGCCCCAGACGCAGTTCGCGCATTCGAGGCGATAGACCAACACACGTCTTTGATCGACCGTGGAGACTTTCTCTTCGTGCCGGCGCTCGGTTGCTATGTCGGTCGCACGGAAGTGACGCTCGGTTGGTGCAACGCAGTATGCGGAGAACATGCCGGCCTTAGACTCGAGTTCGACAAGAATCGCCGGGAGATGCTCACGCGTCAGACAAAGCGCCCCGAGGACAAACTGCTGGCCTTCGGACTCTCCTTTGACGATGCACAGAGTCTCGCACGCGCTTGCGGAGCCCGCCTTCCGACGCCAGCCGAATGGTCCAGACTGGGCCGACCAACTCTCCGAAACATAGACATGTGGCAGAGTGCAGTCGACCGGGAGGGCCTTGAGGCTGCTCGCGACTCCCAGCCAACGGTGGAAGGCGTGCCGCTACCTGAGCCTCTTCTCGGCTTGAGCGCGGGCCTTCGTGAATGGGCTGTGGATGGTGAGTCGCGACCTGTTCTCTTGGGTGGCTCATTCGTCAGCCAAGCATCGGTGGTAACCACAGACGGAAAGGCACAACCTGATACCGGCGTCCGACTCTTTGTCGATGCGGTACCGCTGGAGGTCGTCAAGTTCCTCCAAGGAGACTGATGATGAGATTCGCCCATGGCGCGCTAGTTGCGACCATTCCGACCATCCTGATCGGCGGCTGCCAGAGCAGTCCAAACGCGGTTCACTGGACCCATCTTGAACGCAGGGCAGACCCGCTCGGTGAGGAGCGGTATGTCCTGCTGGACAGCATCGGCGGTGCGCGCACGGACGGGCAGGCCGTTGTCATCACCGGGATGGTCGGCCGCGACGTCCACGTCGATGTCTGGAACGTGTACCGATGCACCGAGGATTGGAACTTCGGACAAAAGCGACGTTTGGTCGCGGACCCCATTGGCAAGCCCCTTCCGGGCGCGGACCCGACGCTCACCCCTGCATCGATTAAGGGCATCGACCGCGCCCCGGTCGGACCGCAGTGGGAGCGAGCGGATTACGGGGTCGGCGCCTCATGTCAGGTCCAATGGATCATCGCTCCTCTGAAGCAGAACAACGCCACTATCTCTTCTGGCGTTGTGGCTCCAGACCGGAGTGGCCAGTTCGTGGTCAGGCTTGAGGGGCAGCCGCTCAAGGATGCGGCGTATCTTCCGATGGCCCACGTCGAGGTCGTGCTGCTGGTGACGGGGCCGACCACGCCAGATGGTCGCCGGTCTTTCGGGAATCTCACCGTTGTCGTTCCTCGCAACCTGTTCGTGGATGCGCTCGGCAATGGCCGCTAAGAAATCCTTTCCCATCGCTGTCCACCAAGTCCCGCCTGGCGATTCGTTGCGCGGCACTGAGTGGAGCCCGTCGAGCGACCGTTGGCTGATCGAGCGACTCTCCCCCGTGGCGAAGCTGTTCCCCCGTTCGGCACAGTTCTCCAAGGGAGTCCTGTCGCTACGCTGGAGCGACGACCGGTGGATAGCCGCGTGGGTCACGACGGCGCCTCCACGACAGAATGTGGTCCTCCGGGCGATTTCCATTCAGCAGCCCGACCTCTGGGTCTGGCTGCCTACTGCCGCCCATGCCCTCATCGAAGCGTCACCGGAGCAACTTCATGCCGCCTCGGCGCTAACGCTCGACGACTGTCGTGAACACTGCGCCGAAGCGTCGCTTGCCCTGATTCTAGGCCTTGTGTCATCTCCGCCTGCTCCCGTTTCACGGCGTGTTCTTGTCCTGCCCACTGGAGCACATCCAGACTCTCTCCTCCGCATCGCGGGAGCATGGGCCGCCTTTCTTCGACCAGGCGACCACGTGGCAGTGTGCCCACATCTACTCGACGCCGCCTGCGAGGACCCGGCATTCCTTGATCTGGGCTGGAATTCGCTCGTCGTTTCCAACGTGCGCGCCGTACCGAACAACGCCGTGCATCGGTTAGAGCCCTTACGCGGGAATGTTCGCGGCGTCGATATCCACGACTTCCACCCGCGAGCGCAAACCATCTTGACCAACCTCTTTGACGCATGGCCGCATTCGGCAGAGCTTCCCTGGGAACAGCGCGTTGCCATCCCATTGGACCTTGTTCCCGCGGACCGACTTACAGACAGTCAATGGCAGGCCCGGCTCTCGGACTACGCTAAGGACCTTACCGCCGCGGAGCGAAGAGCTAGAGACTTCGAGCAGCTTGCAGCTACAACGCCGCCCATGATCGACCGTTGCGTCGACCTCAGTACCATGGAAGCGACGCTCGGTCTTGACCGGTTTGTGAGAGACCGCATCCTCACGGCCTTCTGCGGCATTGGGATTGACCGCATCGAACAGCTCTCGCGAAGCGACCGTGCGGCGCTCAAGCAGCTCTAGAACAATGTCACCCGAGAACGCTTCGCGAACCTTCCTCCGTTGCGCAAGCGTGGTGGCAAGGCCTGGGAGGAACGACAGTGACTGACTCAAGAACCGCCCTTCGCACGCCGCGGTGCTCGCGGTCTTCGTCCTCCAGGCTGATGTGCGATCAGAGCCGTTGCCGCACGATGAACGCGAATCAGCCGCAGGGATTCCGCGTCCCCAAGGATGTCGTACGACGGGCGGGCACTAACGCACTCACGAACAAATATGCCCCGAAGTTGCCCACTCCGCGCCCACTATCCGATTCCGGGCCCAATTGCATTGCACTTCGATCCCCGATGCCCCTCCATGTGTCTGTCCGGCGCCGCAATTCGCGGGGCCGCTCACACAAGGCGCAGGATTCATGCCGAACGCTACGAAGAGCCCCGCGACGAAGCCGAATCAGCGCGCCGCCCGAGTCGTCGCCGTCGGGAGCGCACTCGCCGCAACGCCCAGCGCTCCGGCCGTGACCTGCTCCCACGGTTTAGTCTACCGACTGTTAGTGTATTGGCGTCAGAACCGCCCGTTGGCATGACGGTGGCCTTGACCAGCCGATTCCACGCATCGAACTTGTAATCCAAGCGGCTAGCTGAGCCTCCAGGTGTCCAACCCCAAGGGCGACCGCGACGGTCGCTCTTGAGTCGTGCGAATGAACACCATGCACTCGGTCGCTGTTACGATGCCCCACATGCCCAATGCAACCATGAAGTCGCTTACGAAGATGCTCACCAAGCTCCAGAGGGAGCGAGCCCGCAATGTCGCCGCCGTCCGCGAGATCGACGGCGTGTTAGCCCGGCTCGGCGGGGCGTCCAGCCACCGCGGACAGCCCGGCACGGCACGCAGCTCAGGCAAGCGCGTGCAGGGGGTCAAGGAGGCGCTGCTCGACGCGCTCACCGCGAAGCCGCAGTCGCCCAAGGACCTCCAGAAGGCCGTGAGGCGCAAGTTGGGCGCGCCGGTCAAGATCGCCACACAGCTCAACACGCTCAAGCGGGAGAAGAAGGCCAAGTCCGCCGGGCGTGGGCTGTGGGTGCGGAGTTAGCGACCCTGCTTGTCACGCATTAGGGGCAGGCTGTGCCAAACACACTGAGAACGAGATTGAGATCGACGAAATCGTACTTCGTGCCGTACTCCGAGAGCACCAAGTTGAGGTCGATGAAATCCACGACCTGGTCGGCGTTCGCGTCCCCTTGGCACGGCGACCGCCCGATCCAAAGAAATGCGTGAATGCCTCCGAATCCGTAGTACGCGTACCCGGAGACATAGATCGATCTCAGATCAGTCCAGATGCCAGTTGCAAAAGAATGCTCAAAGCCCGGGGGGAGGAATCCCCCGAGATCGATCCACGACGCGGCGCTGCCGCTCCACAGGCTCGCGCGGGCGATCGTGTCCTTGACGAACGTCACGCCCACTTGTTGCCCTCCGCGAATGCCGTACGCATAGGACTGGAAGCCGGGCCCGGGATTGAGATCAACCCACGACTCGGGAGTGCCGCTCCACAGACTCGCACGTAGGACCCCATCCGCGAACTCCGCATATCCGGCTTGGTGACCGTTGTGCAGCGCGTATGCGATCGATTGAATCGCACCGAACGGCTGTAAATCTACCCAAGATGCGCGCGTGCCGTTCCACAGGCTAGCGCGCGAGAGCCCAACAAATGTCACCGCTCCGCTCTGCTGTCCGCCGCTAGCGGCAGTCGCCCCCGAACTCACGGCCCCCGGCGGAGCCAAGTCTGTCCACGACGCTGCGGATCCGCGCCATACGCCAGCATGAAACCCGTCAGGAAAGAACGCGTATCCAGCCTGCTCCCCGTTGCCGGCCCCCAACGCTTCGGAATGGATCGCTCCCTCGGGATGCAAATTGATCCACGATTTGCCGGTTCCACTCCAGAGGCTCGCGCGACTGGCGCCCATCGCAACCGCGCCCACTTGCTGACCATCCCCGGTTCCATTGATGCGAGACGAAGAGGCCGCGCCAGGATGTAGATCCAACCACGAAGCTGCCGTCCCACTCCACAGGCTCGCCCGGTATCCCTCCATTGTGTACGTCGTGCCTGCCTGTTGTCCCTCATGCACCCCGTATGCCCACGAATCTGCGCCGGTTTCCGGATGCAGGTCAATGACAAGCCAGTTGAGCGAACTCGCAGCGTTGACCAAACCCCAGCCGTATGTCGTGTTGTAGCCGACGGTCGCCCCGAGCGGAGCGCAGGCCTCCCGCATCCGCTGCTCGATCCCTGCCGCTGTGATCGACGGATAGTAGGACACGATGAGCGCCGCGACGCCCGCAGCGTAGGGGCAGGCGTAGGAGGTCCCGTTGAGTTCATCGGGCCTCGCTGTGTAGTCGCCATTGACATACCCATCGGTTCCGGTCCGATCTGTTGTCACGATCGCTTCGCCCGGCGCAGAGAAATCGATGCCGGGGCCGAACTGGCTGAACAGCGACTTGTGACCGTCTCGATTGATCGACCCCACGGCGTTCACGGAGGGCGCACTTGCCGGATACGAGATATGGCTCGAGCCGCTGTTGCCCGTCGCTGCGAAGTGCACGATACCGGCCTGCCGAGAGGCGATGTACGCAGCGTCGATGAGGCCGCTTGGAGCGAACGTATTGCTGCAAACCGTCACGCGGGCGCCGATGCTCCGGGCAAAGGTGAGGCACGAGACAAACCACGCGGGCTCGAACACAAAGGTTCCGTTGCACGGTTCATTTGAGATATTGAATCTGGCCGGCGCGACCTTCACGTTCGGAGCCACACCGCAGCCGCCGAGGGAGTTGCCAATCCTGCCTGAGATACAGCCAGCCACGGCGGTTCCGTGGTTGTCGCACGGAGAGACTGGTCCCCCAGACGAGTTCTGACCTGTCGCATCAATGCCCGGGCCAAGGTTGAGATCGGGGTGGTTCAGTTGCACGCCGTTATCGAGCACCATGACGATCACGGAGGCGTCGCCGACGGTTTGCTCCCAAGCCTCCGGTGCGTCCATGTCGACGTCGGGCCTACCGGCCGCCTGTCCCGTGTTGTGTAGCCCCCATTGCTGAGGGAACAAC